>NZ_JAJDMJ010000029.1:0-46906 GCF_020593585.1 Blautia sp. DFI.6.71 | reverse complement strand
AGAATGAATGTACCGCCGATTTCGGAATAGGCGTACCGTTCGAGCAGAATTTGCAAATATAAGGAGAACTATATGTCAGAGATTATATTAGATTCAGTAATAGACAGCATCAAGCTGCTACCCTTTCTTTTTCTTACTTATCTGTTTATGGAATGGATGGAGCATAAGACAGGTGCGGCAGCACGAAAGAGAATCCGTACAGCCGGAAAATTCGGACCGGTATGGGGTGGACTTCTGGGAGTGATCCCACAGTGTGGATTTTCGGCAGCGGCATCCAGCCTTTTTGCCGGACGTGTGATCACAGTGGGAACTTTGATCGCGGTGTATCTGTCTACTTCAGATGAAATGTTTCCGATCATGATCTCCAATGCAGTTCCTGTAGTTACAATTGTGAAAATCCTGACCTGCAAAGCGGTGATCGGAATACTTTCCGGCCTGGTGCTGGAGTATGTTTACACACATATTCTGAAGAAACAGGAACCTGATGTGGATATTCATGAAATCTGTGAAGAAGAACGCTGCCATTGTGAACATGGAGTTATTTCTTCAGCAGCATTTCACACATTAAAAGTTTTTGTGTACATTTTCTTGATTTCTCTTGCTTTAAATATTATCATTGGATTAGTCGGAGAAGAGACACTGGCAGGACTTTTTACAGGAACACCGATTGCAGGTGAACTGATCGCAGCTTTAGTGGGACTGATTCCCAACTGCGCTTCTTCTGTAGTAATCACCCAGTTATATCTGGATCATATTATCGGAGCCGGGGCGATGATGGCGGGACTTCTTGTAAATGCAGGAGTTGGGCTTCTGATTCTGTTTCGTTTGAACAGAGACAGGGTTCAGAATCTGAAAATTGTGGGAGTACTTTATGGACTTGGTGTATTCTGGGGAATTATTATTGAATTTGCAGGAATTGTTTTCTGATTAACCGAGTCTGCTCTGTCAGAAGAAGCTGATTTTAGGAGGAATGATAAAATTATGGCAGGAAGCAGTTATGCGACAGCAAGCCGCAGAAAAATACTTGAATATTTGAAAAACAGTAATGACCATACGGTTACAGCTGCTGATGTGGATGAGTATCTGAAGAAACATGACAGTGAGGTAAATATCACAACCATTTACCGCTATCTGGACAAGCTTGCAAAGGATGGAACTGTGATCAAATATGTTGCAGAGAAAGGTTGCCAGGCTGCTTATCAGTATGTAGAACCGGGACGGGGATGTGAACAGCATCTGCACCTGAAGTGTGTAAAATGTGGAAAGATCATTCATCTGGAATGTCATTTTATGGAAGAAATTTCTCATCATATTGAAGAAAGTCATGGATTTACCCTGCAGTGTAAGAATTCTATTTTGTATGGAGTCTGTAAAGAATGTAAAGGCAGTGGCGAAGACTGTTGACTGTTTCTGTCAGATGATGTAAACTGAAATACAACTGTTTGGTCAAATTGACTGCGAAGCAGTATGGTGAAGAGAAAAGACAGCGAAATTGCTGTAAGTACCGGTAAAAATAACAGATAATATATGAAATCATAAAAGAAGGCAATAATGAGAAAACAGAAGAGACAGATGTGTGTAAGAAGAATGTTATTATTTTTTCTGGCGTGTGTATTAATATGTGCAGCACCCCCGTCTGCAGCACAGGCGGCAATAATGCAGACTGCTAAGAATTCAACAGTGCAAAAGAAAAAAACATCCACGAAAACAGTTACAATAGAGACTTCAGGAGGAATCACAAAAAAGAAAGTGAAAAGCGGTGGTTCTGTGATTCTTCCTGTGGAAGTGAATAAGAGGGGATATACATTTCTGGGATGGTCAACAGTTCCCGGACAGACCTGTAATCCAATGTATCAGGCATATCAGAAAATTCAGGTTACGAAAAATATTCATCTTTATCCGGTGAAGTATAAATGGAATCAGGAACCGGATATTTATGCAGGCGGTCTTGCGGACAGTGTGGAGAAATATGATAAGATTATTTTTGTGGGAGATTCCCGCACAGCAATGCTTCGCAGTACTCTGAAGCAGCAATGCAGTTCTGACAGTTTAAAGAAAGTTGGATTTGTATGCAAGACAGGAGAGGGGCTTGACTGGATGAAAAAATACGGAGAAAAGGAACTGCTGAATGAAATAAGCGGGATGGATGACAATGCGAAGCCGGTGGCAGTTATTTTCAATCTGGGAGTAAATGACCTGATCCACAAAAACAGGGAGTCCATCAGTTATGATTCCGTTGCGTCAGACTATGCTTCTTATATGAACGGATTATCCAGAAAGCTGACTGCCAGGAACTGTGAATTATTTTATATGTCTGTGAATCCATGTAATACGGCAATGAAATCCACGCGAAAGGAGTCTGAGATCCGCGGATTTAATAACAGACTCAGACAGAGACTGAACGGGAATTTTACATGGATCAACAGTTATTCTTATCTGATGAGATGTGGTTATACGACTCGCTGTGAATTTCGCGGTTATACAGATGATGGTGTTCATTATTCTATGAGGACTTATAAGAGAATTTATGCATATGCAATAAAACAGATCAGATAATCCTGACTGAAACCCGGAGACAGAATACTGTTCTCCGGGTTATCTGTGTGTATCAGTAAATACGAAAGTTGTAGCTGTGAAAGAGTTAAACAGTTATCAAAGGATCACAAAAGGTAACAGGAGGAGAGAAACATGAGAAGTGAAAGCTTCAGAAAAGGAGTTAAGGATGGTATTCCCATAGGACTGGGATATTTTGCTGTATCGTTTACATTTGGCATGATGGCAGTTGCTGATGGACTGAGTATCTGGCAGGCTGTGCTGATCTCATTGACAAACGTGACTTCAGCAGGGCAGTTTGCAGGACTTGAGATCATGGTAATGAGCGGCTCTTACTGGGAGATGGCACTGACACAGCTGATCATTAATCTGAGATATTGTCTGATGTCATTTTCCCTTGCTCAGAAATTCAGAAGAGATGAATCTTTGGTTCACCGCTATATTGCAGCATTTGGTGTGACGGATGAGATTTTCGGGATCAGTGCCAGTCAGCCCGGAAAGGTAAGCGCATTTTATAATTATGGTGCCATGTGTGTGGCAATCCCGGGATGGGTACTTGGAACCCTGGCAGGAGCAATTTCCGGAAATCTTCTTCCGGATTTTATGATGAGTGCACTCAGCGTGGCTATTTACGGTATGTTCCTTGCAATTATTATTCCTCCGGCAAAGCAGAATAAGGCAGTACTGGCAGTTGTCGTGGCAGCAATGCTGATCAGCACTTTGTTTAAAGTGATTCCGTTTCTGTCGGAGGTTTCGTCAGGTTTTGTGATCATTATTACTACACTGATCGTGGCAGGGGCTGCCGCATACTTCTGTCCGATAGAGGATGAGAAAGAGGAGGAGGGTGTTCATGAGTCATAATATTTATATTTACATTCTGGTAATGGCAGCAGTTACATATCTGATCCGTATGCTCCCGCTTGCTCTTTCCAGAAAAGAGATCACAAGTCCGTTTATCAGATCATTTCTGTACTATGTTCCCTATGCATGTCTGGCAGCCATGACATTTCCGGCGATCCTTTTTGCCACAGACAGTGTGATCTCGGCTGCTGTGGGATTTATTGTGGCACTGATCGCGGCATATAAGGAGAAAAGTCTTCTTACAGTTGCGTTATTCGCATGTGCTGCGGTATTTATTGTGGAAAGAATACTGGAATTTGCAGTGTAAAAGTTGATGAAAAACGGATACATAACCACAGCTGAATGGTGTGTATCCGTTTTTTGTTGCGTAATATTGTGACCGGCAGCTGAAGCAGATAAGCTGTCTGTTATTTACTGCAGTTTCAGACAGTTTTTTATTTCAGAAAGCTTACATCAATTTCACCGTCAAATACTGTGGCAGCCGGGCCTGTCATGTAAACAAGATTCTCCTGTCTGTTCCAGAAAATCTGCAGGTCACCGCCGAGAAGTTTTACAGTGACAGGACTGTCACCGTCTACATGTCCGTTCAGAACAGAAGCGACTGCTACCGCACATGCACCTGTGCCGCAGGCAAGAGTTTCGCCTGAACCGCGTTCCCATACACGCATTTTTACAGTATGTTCATCGATCACTTCTACAAATTCAGTGTTTACACGATCCGGAAATGCAACATGATTCTCGAAAGCCGGGCCGATCTTTTCAATATCCAGATGGTCAATATCATCCATATAAACAATAGCGTGGGGATTTCCCATGGAAACAGCGGTTATGTAATAGATTTTTCCGTTTACATCCAGAGGTTCATTGATAACTTCCTCCTTCTCTGACACTACCGGAATCTGTCTGGCGGTCAGGATCGGAGAACCCATATTTACCTTAACCTGGGATACCTTTCCGTTTTCTACAGTAAGATCCAGATATTTGATGCCGCTTTTTGTAGCAACAGAAATATGTTCTTTGTCTACGATGCCGTAGTCATAGGCATATTTGGCAACACAGCGGATACCGTTTCCGCACATGGCACCCTGGGAACCGTCGAGATTATACATATCCATCTCGCAGTCTGCGATTTTGGATGGCTTGATCAGGATCAGTCCGTCGGAACCGATACCAAAGTGACGGTCACTGACATATCTGGCTACTGCGGAAGGATTTTCCACAGTTTCCTCAAAACAGTTTACATATACGTAATCATTTCCAATACCATGCATTTTTGTAAATTTCATCAGAAAAGCCTCCTTATTTGGTTAAATATTTATACACCTCTTGTATCATATAGAAAAAATGTTATGAAAAAGTGAAAATTACGAATCTTTTACCGGGAAAGTTTTTCTGTGACCTTCATGTAAAAAAACATTTTGCCCTTCCCGGAACAGTTATGTATTATACATTATATGGAAAATATATCTGTTATTCAAGTTTTACCTTGCATTTTATAGAAAGTATGTTAAAATTAAAAACAAAAATATACAACCGAAACGCATAATTATACGCTGTTGTCTGAAGAAGGTAAAAAGATGGCAGCCGTAGATATACTTTCGGATGCGAGGAGGAAAAAAGATGAAAGATCAAAAGAGATTTGCAGTTCTTGCACTCAGTGCAGTAATGGTATTTTCCATGGCAGGAAGCGTATCCGCAGCTCAGAAAGTTGAATCCAAAGATGATCTTGCAGGAGCAACAATCGGTGTTCAGCTTGGTACAACAGGTGACCTTGATGCATCTGATTATGAGAAAGATGGTTCTACAGTAGAACGTTACAGCAAGGGAAGTGAAGCTGTTCAGGCATTAAAGGCAGGACAGATCGACTGTGTGATCATCGATTCACAGCCAGCTCAGAAATTTGTTGAGAATAATGATGATCTCAAGATTCTGGATGAGCCATTCGAGGAAGAAGAATATGCAATCTGCTTAAAGAAAGGCAATGATGAACTTCTTGACAAGATTAACGGAGCTCTCAAGGAACTGAAAGAGGATGGAACTATCGACAGCATCATGGACAATTACATTGGTGAAGATGCCGGTAAGACTCCATATGAATCACCGAAAGATGTTGACCGTTCCAACGGAACTCTGGTAATGGCTACTAACGCTGAATTCGAACCATATGAATATCATGAAGGTGATGATATCGTTGGTATCGATGCTGATATCGCTCAGGCAATCTGTGATAAGCTTGGATATGAACTGAAGATTGAAGATATGGAATTTGACTCCATCCTTCCGGCAGTACAGTCCGGCAAAGCAGACTTCGGTGCAGCAGGTATGACTGTAACAGAAGACCGTAAATCAAGTGTTGACTTTACAGATACCTATGCAGATGCAAGCCAGGTAATTATTGTAAAGAAATAAGTATCAAAATAACAAATAACAGAGCTGTTGACGATCTGCCAACAGCTCTCTTTTCGGAACAGAGGTTTTTATGAATAATCCTATGATATTAGCGAGTGTAAAAGAAGATTTTTATCTGAACTTTATTAAAGATGACCGCTATCTATGGCTTCTGGATGGACTGAAAACAACCCTCATTATCACAATATTTGCGGTAATTGTAGGTCTGATCATCGGTTTCCTTGTAGCAATCATTCGTTCTGCGCACGATAAGTCAGGCTCCTTTAAGATCCTCAATGCGATCTGCAGAGTTTATCTGACTGTAATCCGTGGAACACCAACCATGATCCAGCTGCTGATCATGAACTTTGTAATTTTTGGTGCTGTAAGTATTAACAAGATCATTGTAGGCGGACTTGCCTTTGGTATCAACTCAGGTGCCTATGTAGCTGAGATCGTCCGTTCCGGTATCATGTCCATTGACCAGGGACAGACAGAGGCAGGACGAAGCCTTGGTCTGAATTTCAGCCAGACCATGCGACTGATCATTATCCCGCAGGCATTTAAGAATGTACTTCCTGCGCTGGTAAATGAATTTATCGTGCTGATCAAAGAGACATCCATCATCGGTTATATCGGTATGATGGACCTGACAAAAGGAGCTATGCTGATCCAGAGCCGTACATACAATGCGTTCTGGCCTCTGATGGCAGCAGCAGCGATTTACCTTGTGATCGTTGGAATCCTTACATGGGGTATGAATAAACTGGAAAGGAGATTAAGAACCAGTGAGCGATAAGAATGTACTGATCCAGGTAAAGGATCTGAAGAAAGCTTTTGGTACAAATCAGGTTCTCGATGGAATTACAACAGATATCTGTCAGGGAGAAGTAGTAGCCGTCATTGGTCCTTCCGGTTCCGGTAAATCTACTTTCCTGAGATCACTGAATCTTCTGGAGGTTCCGACAGGCGGTCAGATCCTCTTTGAGGGAACTGATATTACAGATCCGAAGGTTGACATTAACAGACACCGTCAGAAGATTGGAATGGTATTTCAGCAGTTTAATCTTTTTCCGCATAAAACTGTAAAACAGAATATTATGCTGGCACCTGTAGAACTGAAGCTGATGACAAAGGATGAAGCGTCAAAGAAAGCGGATGAGCTTCTGGCACGTGTAGGTCTTCCGGATAAAGCCAATGCATATCCGGATATGCTTTCGGGCGGGCAGAAACAGCGTATTGCCATTGCACGTTCTCTTGCCATGAATCCGGATGTGATGCTTTTTGATGAGCCAACTTCCGCACTTGACCCTGAGATGGTAGGTGAGGTTCTGGAATTGATGAAAGAACTTGCGCAGTCAGGTATGACCATGGTTGTAGTTACTCATGAGATGGGATTTGCAAGAGAAGTGGCAACAAGAGTTCTTTTTATTGATGATGGTAAGATACAGGAAGAGAATACTCCGAAAGAATTTTTCGCGAATCCGAAGAATCCTAGACTGAAAGACTTCCTTTCAAAGGTTTTATAAGATGCTGAAAAAATTTAACAGTTTTATAGAAAAATGGATGGCCCTGGTGACACCGACCTGTCTGTTGCTGGGGGTGTGTTTTCCTGATATTGCCAAATGCGGTCTGCCTTATGTGCCGGCCGTATTTGCGTTTATGACATTTGCCGGGGCGTTGAAGTCAAGATTTAAAGATGTGGCAAATGTGTTCCGACATCCGGGCTCACTGCTTATTATCATGCTTCTGGTCCATGTGGTAATCCCGGCAGCAGCCTGCGGGGCAGGTCATCTGTTCTTTGGAAATAACATGGAGCTGATTACCGGAATGGTACTGGAGTTTGCAGTTCCCACTGCAGTGGTAAGTCTGATGTGGGTGACGATTTATGATGGAAACAGTCCTCTGTCGTTGTCTCTGGTAGTGCTGGATACAGTACTGGCACCTTTTCTGATCCCGGCTACGCTGAAGATCCTGCTGGGCTCTGCGGTGACCATAGATCCTGCCAGGATGATGCGGGGACTGATATTTATGGTTGCGCTTCCTGCTGTTGTTGCGATGGTATTAAATCAGATCACAGATGGAAAAGTAATGGAAACATGGCCGGGAAAGCTGGCGCCTTTTTCAAAGCTGGCACTGATATTTGTGGTAACGTCCAATTCTTCCAAAGTAGCACCATATATCCGGGATATGAATATGCAGAGGGTGAAGGTTGCACTGGCAATCCTTGTCCTGGCTGCTTCCGGATATGCACTCGGCTGGTTTGTGGCGTATATCTTCCGAAAGGATCGCAGTACGGCGGTTTCCATGATGTATGGAACCGGGATGCGCAATATCAGCGCAGGAGCGGTGATCGCAGCTGCATATTTTCCGGGTGAAGTTATGTTTCCGGTAATGATCGGAACTCTGTTTCAGCAGGTGTTGGCAGCATTGTTCGGAAAGCTTCTGGCACAGAAAAAGGAAAAACAGGAATTTTGTTGAAGTCTGCTGAGACGTTATAAAGAATATAAAAAGAGCTGCCGCATTAGCAATTGAAAAATTGCAATGCGGCAGCTCTTTTTATGAATCTGAAGCCTTTATATATTTCTTCAGTTCTTTGTAGCAGTATTTGATGATCTCTTTACGGGTGATGATGCCGATAAAGTATCCCTGATCATCTACAACCGGAACATAATTCTGGTTGATTGCCTTGTCCAGCAGATCCTCCATGTCAGAATCTGCGTGAACTGCCTTATATGTTGCTCTTCGCGGGATTGCCATAATGGAAATGCTCTCTGCTTCTTTCAGTCCGGGAACATTTAAGGTTTTCATTCCCCAGAGAAGATCACCCTCGGAAATACTTCCTTTATATTTCCCGTCCAGACTCAGAAGCGGAATGCAGGAAAATTTTCTGTGTTCCATTTTCTCAAGAGTCTGACGAAGAGTCTCATTTTCAAATATATATGCTACATCACTTTTAGGTGTTAAAAAAAATAAAATATTCACTTTTGTATTCGCCCCGTTACATTTGTCTGATAAGGCACTCAGATATACATTGTGTATTTACACATCTGTGTGTCTGTGATTTCTTAGTATTCCAGGTTTACGGCTTTTTTACAGAAGCTGTACTCCCTTTGCTGCTGCTTCTTTCATTACTTCTTCCGGCCACAGGGAAGCATGTACTTCACCGATATGTGCTTTCCTGAGGAAGAACATACAGATACGGGACTGGCCGATGCCGCCACCGATAGTATATGGAAGTTCTTGGTTAAAGATTGCTTTCTGGAAAGGAAGCTCACGTCTGTCGTCACAGCCTGCGATGGTAAGCTGTCTGTCAAGCGCATCCTCGTCAACGCGGATACCCATGGAAGAAAGCTCCAGAGCAATGTCGAGAACAGGATAATAAACAAGGATATCGCCGTTTAATTCCCAGTCATCGTAGTCCGGTGCACGTCCGTCATGGCGTTCTCCGTTGGTTAAGGTTTTGCCGACCTGCATAAGGAATACGGCACCTTTTTCCTTGACAATCTTGTATTCACGTTCCTTTGGAGTGAGATCAGGATACATATCGACCAGTTCCTGGGTGCTGACAAATGCGATCTCTCTCGGAAGGATTTCTTCGATGTAATCGTACTGAACAGCCATATATTTTTCGGTCTTGCGGAGAACGCTGTAGATAGCACGTACTGTGGAAATAAGTGTGTCCATGTTGCGTTCTTCCTTACTGATGATTTTTTCCCAGTCCCACTGATCTACGTATACGGAGTGGATATTGTCCAGATCTTCGTCTCTTCTGATCGCGATCATGTCTGTGTAAAGTCCTTCACCATGAGCAAAGCCATATTTCTGTAATGCATATCTCTTCCATTTGGCAAGAGAGTGTACGATCTCAGCATTCTCCGGCTGGCCTTTGATATCAAAGCTTACCGGACGTTCCACGCCGTTTAAGTTATCGTTCAGACCAGATGACGGGTTTACGAAAACAGGAGCAGAAACACGAAGCAGGTTCAGTTTCTGTGATAGTGTCTGCTGAAAGAAATCTTTCACAGTTTTAATGGCAATCTGGGTATCATGGAGATTTAAAGCTGACTGATACCCGTCAGGAATTTTAATCTGTTCCATTATTGGATTCCTCCTACAATTTTGAAATCCTTTCAAAGGTATTTTTAAGAGGATTTCTATAGTCTTTTACTCAGCTATTATAACAGGAAAGTAGGCGTTTGACAATTTCAGCTTTGCAAGATCAGGGTAAAATGTTAAAATTATTTTATAAGAATCAATGAAAATAAACCGGAGCATAAAGAAAAAGTGGAATTGTATACAGGAGATGAGGTATCGGCAGTGGCTTCGGATGGTCAAGAAAATTTTCTGATAATGTATCAAATTCGGCAATATGACGAATAATTTTTTGCCCCTTTCTTTTTGACAGAGACTGTGCTATACTTGTTAAACGTACCACATATAGAGCGAATTGTGGTGAATGAAAGAAAAAAATACTATATATTGTATATGGGAGTGAAAGGTATGATATATGTTATAAAGAAAGATGGTACGAGAGAAGAGTTTAATTCACAGAAGATCGTAGCAGCAGTAAATAAGTCGGCAGCCAGAATTTTATACACATTTTCGGATAAAGAGAAGGAATTTATCTGCCAGTTTGCGGAAGAACATGCGGAGGCACTGGGAAAGAATGAGATAGAGATCCAGGAGATGCACAACATCGTAGAGGGAGCACTTGAGAGAGTGAACCCGGCAGTGGCTAAGAGCTACCGCGATTACAGAAATTACAAACTTGACTTTATCCATATGATGGATGATGTATATACCAAAAGTCAGGCAATCCGTTATATTGGTGATAAGAGTAATGCCAATACAGACAGTGCGCTTGTAGCTACAAAGCGAAGCCTGATCTTTAATGAACTGAACAAAGAGCTTTATCGTAAATTTTTTATGAATCGTAATGAACTTCAGGCATGTAAAGATGGTTATATTTATATTCATGACCAGTCTGCACGTCTGGATACCATGAACTGCTGTCTCTTTGATGTGGCATCTGTACTCAGCGGCGGATTTGAGATGGGAAATGTATGGTACAATGAGCCTAAGACACTGGATACTGCGTTTGATGTTATGGGTGATATTATCCTGAGCACTGCTGCACAGCAGTATGGCGGATTCACAGTACCGGAAGTAGACAAGATCCTTGCACCTTATGCACAGAAGAGTTACGATAAATATATCCAGGAATTTATGAAATACTCTGACGAGAGCTGGACAGGACGTGAAGAACGTGCGATCGAGTATGCGCTTGACAAAGTCCGCAGAGATTTTGACCAGGGATGGCAGGGGATTGAGTATAAGCTGAATACAGTCGGATCTTCCAGAGGGGATTATCCATTTGTAACTGTAACTCTTGGACTTGGAACAAAGCAGTTCGAGAAGATGGCAAGTATTTCTCTTCTTGAAGTGCATAAAGGCGGACAGGGTAAGGCAGGACGCAAGAAACCGGTACTCTTCCCGAAAATCGTATTCCTTTATGATGAAAATATCCATGGAAAAGGCAAGATCAGTGAGGATGTATTTGAGGCAGGGGTTGACTGTTCTGCCAAGACTATGTATCCGGACTGGCTGTCCATGTCAGGAAAAGGATATATTTCCAGTATGTACAAGCAGTATGGAAAGGTTATAAGTCCTATGGGATGTCGTGCGTTCTTAAGCCCCTGGTACGAGAGAGGCGGTATGTATCCGGCAGATGATAAGGATGTTCCTGTGTTTGTGGGAAGATTTAACATCGGTGCGGTAAGCCTTCATCTTCCAATGATCCTTGCCAAAGCCAGAGCAGAGAGCAGGGATTTCTACGAAGTGCTGGATTTCTATCTTGAGATGATCCGTAATCTGCATATCCGTACCTATGATTATCTGGGACAGATGCGTGCGTCAACCAATCCGCTGGCATATTGTGAGGGAGGATTTTACGGTGGACATCTGAAACCGAATGAAAAGATTGGCAAGATTCTGAAACCAATGACAGCATCCTTCGGAATCACTGCATTAAATGAACTTCAGGAACTTTACAATGGCAAATCCATTGTTGAAGACGGGCAGTTTGCACTGGATGTGCTGAAATATATCAACAGGAAAGTGAATGAATTTAAAGAGAAAGATGGTTATCTTTATGCAATTTACGGAACACCGGCAGAGAGTTTATGTGGACTTCAGGTGGAACAGTTCCGTAAGATGTATGGCATTGTGAAAGGGGTTTCTGACCGTCCTTATGTAAGCAACAGTTTCCACTGTCATGTGACTGAAGATGTAACTCCGATTGAAAAACAGGATCTGGAGGGACGTTTCTGGGAGCTGTGCAACGGCGGTAAGATTCAGTATGTACGTTATCCGATCGATTATAATCGTGAAGCAATACGCACTCTGATCCGCAGAGCCATGTCTTTGGGATATTATGAGGGAGTAAATCTTTCCCTTGCTTACTGTGATGACTGCGGACATGAGGAACTTGAAATGGACGTGTGTCCGGTCTGCGGTTCCAAGAATCTGACAAAGATTGACCGTATGAACGGATATCTTTCCTACAGCCGTGTGCATGGTGATACTCGTCTGAACGAAGCGAAGATGGCAGAGATTGCGGAACGTAAATCTATGTAATATCAGGTCAGGGGTAAACTTTTGAATCTGACATCATAATATGATAATTAAAAGACATATACCGGCAAGATGATATGTATTGCTCTGGTATATGTCTTTTTGTATTGTCAGATAAAATATAGCAATCCTCTTAAATGTATTATTTACGAGGATTGCTATAGAATCATTTAATGATAGTTCCGGTTTTTTCGAAATATCCATCCTTTGCATGTGCAATATCTGTGATGATCGTTCTTCTGTTATCTCCCTTTTCGATAAAAGAGATTCCGGCTTCGAATTTAGGAAGCATGGAGCCTGGGGCAAACTGATTGTCAGCCATATATTTCTTGGCATCATCTACAGAAATTGTATTAAGATATTCTTCATTGTCCTGACCGAGGTTCAGACTTACTTTCTCAACACTGGTAAGGATCAGAAGAGTATCTGCATTTAATTCCTGTGCGAGAAGTCCGCTGGAAAGGTCTTTCTCAATGATCGCACTTGCACCATGAAGATCGATTCCCTGTTCCATAACCGGGATTCCGCCACCGCCTGCTGCGATTACTACCTGGCCCGCATCTACAAGTGTGCGGATTGTTTCAAGCTCTACGATTTTCTGCGGTTTCGGAGCTGCCAGGATTCTTTTATAAGTGCCGTCAGCCAGTTTAGTGACAAAGTTTCCTTTGTTCTCTTCGGCTTCAGCCTCTTCTTCTGTAAGGACACGTCCGATGATCTTCTCCGGTTCAGCGAAAGCATCATCATATGGATCAATGACAACCTGTGTAAGGATAGTAGCTACCGGTTTATAAATACCGCGGGAAATAAGCTCTGCGCGGATTGCGGTCTGGAGGTCATATCCGATATAGCCCTGACTCATTGCCGAACATACGGACATAGGTGCAAATGTATAGTCAGGATGTGTTTTGCCAAATTCATTCATGGCTGTGTGGATCATTCCAACCTGTGGACCGTTACTGTGGGAAATGACTACACGATTTCCGGCTTCTACAAGATCTGCGACAGCTTTGGCTGCTTTTTTTGTAGCGATTTTCTGCTCCGGTAAGGTGGTTCCTAATGCTCTGTGGCCCAGTGCAACTACTGTAATTTTTTCGCTCATGGGAATTACCTCGATTCTTTCATGTTCTGTAAATATGATATCTGTGGGTTGATCTTATATATAAAGATTTTTGAAATTTTTTATCACTGATATCATAAATATTCAATCATATTGATATCCTACATTATAAAAGACTGCCAGTAGAATTGCAATAGAAAATAACCCAAAAAACACCTCGCAGGATATTACCAGTGAACATTAACAAAAAAACAAACAGCTCTCACATTTCTGTGAGAGCTGTTTTGTTTTTTTGAGGGGGGAGATAGAGAGTGGTTTTTCATCTATCCAAGATTTATTATATGGGAAAATTATGTTCAAAGTATGTCGAATTTCTGAAACAATCGGTAAATTTATAAAAGAATTATAAACAAATACGAAAAATAAAAAGTGGTATCTTGTTTTTATAGCATAGACATGCTAAAGTAGATTCATCGGCAACAGCCGTTATCAGTATTCTTATTTTCACGCACCGGTCCGGTGCAAAAATTTCCAATTATTTATTGATAGTCCGGGAGATGGTTTTGAATCCTGAGCAGAAACTCTGAAAATCTTATTTATTGTGCAAAACAGAGAGGAGAGATGCGTATGTCTGTGGATATGAACTTATAATCTCGAAAGATACTGTACCGATATCATTCTGACAGTGGAAGTACCTCAGATGACATAGAATAAAAATTCAGGAGAATGAGAGAATGAAAAAAAGAATATGGAATCAGTTAAAAAAAGCAGTCATGATAACGGCTGCTGTCGGGATTTTGGGAGCAGGAGCAGTATCAGCAGCAGAATTTGAAGCTGCAGAGTTATATGTTCCTGCTGTGGGTTTAAAGCAGAGTGCACAGTGGATCGATGAAGAGAAATTTCAGGCAGAACTGACACTGGAAGTGAGCGGTCTGAAAGAACTGTACAAAAGTCAACAGGAAAATACTGCTTCGGAGAACGGACAGTTGCAGATGGAAAATAGTACATGGGATGGAGAAGTGAGAGAAGCAGAAGCAGCAGAAAATACGACAGATGAAGTGGATTCTGAAAATACAGAGTGTGAATTAGAGAGTGCAGTAATAGATATAGAAGATATAGAAAGCGAAGAATACCGGAAGGCAGAAGAAAACGCAGAAGGATCTGACACAGAAACCGGACAGACACAACAGAGTGAGCAGGAGAACCAAAATGAGATCAGGGAAGATAAAACCAGATATTTTCTGACTGTATATATTTCAGAATATTTTCAGGTAAATGCAGAAGCGTTAAAGAATGATCTGCAGGCTGAATCCGTACAGATACAAAATAAGAAAGGTGAGACAACCCAGATTACAAAGCTGACCTGTGAGACTGCACTTTCAGATGCGGAAACAGATATCTTTACCATGAAAGTGCCGGTGTCTCTGCGTGAAGAATATCGTATTTCTTCTGTAAAAACAGATTATCCTCTGTGCCAGGATGCACCGCTTTGCAAAGATTGGGAGGGGACAGGTGCGTATTTCTGGATGAAATCAGGGGATGAAACCCGGACTGTTGCAGAAACTCCTTCAGCTCTGCTTTCCGTACAGGAGGCAAAAACAGGGATCACAGCCCGGTTACAGCAGGAGACGAAAGAGGTACGTGCAGGGCAGAACCTTACTTATATATTGTCTGTAGAGAATACAGGAGAATTACCTCTGGAAAATATAGAGATATCCAGTGTTTTTTCTCAGGATAATATAAAAGCCGAATGGAAACAGGAAGAGGGATTTACTGCAAATGGTATGCAGGGAATTATTTCAGGTCTTAAGGCAGGAGAAATCAGAAATCTTCAGATGACAGTACAGCTTACAGAAGAGCAGGCAGGAGAGCTTATTCATACAGTAACTGTAAAAGCGAAATATCCGGGAAAGGAAGAAAGTATTGGATGTCAGAAATCAGTCGAAACAGAAGTCATTGCATTAAAGGCGGCTTTTGAGGTGGAGAAAACTGCGGACAGAACACAGGCATATCCGGGAGATACGATCACATATCAGATCTGCATCAGGAATACGGGTGAGCGAACACTTCATTCGGTTCTCAGTACAGAAAGATTCCAAAATGCCGGTATTCAGGCAAACTTTGTCAGGAAAGAGGGCGTAACATTAAACAGCACAGGCACACAGGCTCTGATTCCGCAGATCGCACCGGGAGAGGCTTTTGCACTTTACGCCACAGTGACTGTTCCACAATATATGGCAAGTCAGGAATTGATCAATGAGGTAATCGTTACATCTGATGAGACTGGTACACAGGCAATGACATCTAAGGCAAACGTAGAATTAAAGGAAACTGATAATATTGTTACAGTTACGCCGCAACCGGCATCTCTGGCTTCCCAGAGTTATGGATATGACTCAAAGTCCGGAAGTGCTTATACTACTGCTTCCAAACCACGTACAGGAGATGAGACAGAAACGGCTTTGTATATTGTACTGGGGATTTTTGCAATCATGTCCGGAGTCAGTGCATTCTGTTACAGGAAGACAAAAAAACAGCAGAAGTAGAGAAACAACGTTGAAACGACAGGGGAGGTGTGCTATTCTTATATAGAATATACGCTTTAGTAAAACACCTCTGCCTGACTTTAAAGAAATTGCGTTACTGTTCACACATCACTATCCCGCGAGGTGTTTTGGCATGAATATGCCAAAATCCCGAGACATACAAGCCAAAATTCTATTGCCGCAGGCAATCTGGAATGAATTTTGGCTAAGTTACTGTGAACGGAGTGAACAGTAACGAAATGGCCGTAGAGGCTGTATAAAATTCAGGCAGGCAGGAAATGATATGGAGGATTAAAATGAAATTAATATCCTTACTGGAAAAGCTGGAATATACATGTCTTCAGGGCAGTACAGACCAGGAAGTAAAAAATGTGATTTATGATTCCCGGAAAGTAGAAGAGGGCTCTCTTTTTATCTGTATCCGCGGTGCAGTGGTGGATGGCCATAAATTTGTGCCGGATGTAGTTGCAAAAGGAGCAAAGGTTCTGATCGTGGAAGAAGCTGTGGAAGCACCGGAAGATGTGACAGTCATTCTTGTGAAAGATACACGATATGCAATGGCGTTTATTTCTGCCGCATATTTCGGATATCCCGCAGAGAAACTGAAAACAATCGGTATCACAGGAACAAAAGGAAAAACAACCACTACGTATATGGTAAAATCTATTCTGGAAAATGCCGGATATAAAGTGGGACTGATCGGAACCATTGAAGCGATCATCGGTGACAAAGTGATCCCTGCAAAGAACACAACACCGGAGTCTTATGTGATTCAGGAATATTTCCATGAGATGGCAGAAGCCGGCTGTGACTGTGTGGTTATGGAAGTTTCCTCCCAGGGACTGATGCTTCACAGAACTCAGGGATTTGTTTTCGATTTTGGTATTTTTACAAACATTGAGCCGGATCATATCGGACCAAATGAACATAAGGATTTTGATGATTATCTCAGATGCAAGTCCTTGCTTCTGAAACAGTGCAGGGTAGGAATTGTAAACAGAGATGATGAACATTTTGAGAAGATTATTGAAGGTCATACATGCAGCCTGGAAACTTATGGATTTTCACCGGAAGCAGACCTTCGTGCGGAAGATGCAAAGCTGGTCGGAGGTAAAGGATATCTGGGTATTTCCTACCATCTGAAAGGACTTCTGGATTTTCATGTGGAGATAGATATTCCCGGTAAATTCAGCATTTACAATTCACTGACAGCAATTGCGATCTGCCGTCATTTTAAGGTTTCGGAAGAGAACATTCTCAAAGCCTTAAAAGTAGCTAAGGTAAAAGGCCGTATTGAAATGGTAAAAGTATCCGATGATTTTACTCTGATGATCGATTACGCGCATAATGCCATGGCTCTGGAGAGTCTTCTGACCACTCTGAAAGAATATCATCCTCACAGACTGGTATGTCTGTTTGGATGCGGAGGCAACAGATCTAAGCTTCGCCGCTATGAGATGGGAGAGGTTTCCGGAAAGCTTGCAGACCTTACCATCATTACCTCTGATAATCCACGTGATGAAGAACCACAGGCGATCATCAATGATATTAAGATCGGTATGGCAAAAACCGATGGAAAATATGTAGAGATTCCGGACAGAAAAGAAGCCATCGCTTATGCAATCCATCATGGAGAGCCAGGGGATATTATAGTTCTGGCAGGTAAAGGACATGAGGATTATCAGGAAATTAAAGGAAAGAAATATCCTATGGATGAACGTGTCCTGATCGCAGATATTCTTGCTGGTAAATAGGTAGCGGGTCAAACAGGAATAAGTTCATGATATATGCTGATATAATAATTGATATTTCCAGTGATAAACTGGATCGGAGTTTTCAATATCGTGTACCGGAAAGGCTGGAGAAGAAAATAAAGGCAGGGATGGTGGCAGCCATCCCTTTTGGAAATGCCGGCCGGGTGCGTACAGGATATGTGATCGGATTGTCAGATGAACCTAAAATTGCTCCCGAAAAGATTAAAGAAATCAGTGAAATCTGCAGTGGAGAAGAGACTACGGAATCCAGACTGATCGCTTTGGCAGCCTGGATGAGAGAGAATTATGGTTCCACCATGATCCAGGCTCTCAGGACAGTACTTCCTATCCAGGAGAAAATCAAGGCAAAAGAGAAAAAATATATATGCCTGGATATTTCCGAAGAGGCGGGAGCGCAGTTGCTGAAAGAACTTGAACAAACAAGGTTTAAAGCCAGAACAAGACTTCTGAGGGAACTTCTGGAGAAAAAAAGACTGGATTATACACATGCGGCGAAAGAACTGGGGACAACTTCTGCTGTTGTAAAGAAATTTCAGGAGCAGGGGATTATCCGCATAGAATATGATGAGATAATGAGAACTTCACTGAATACAGGTGATATTTCCGGAGAAAGGCGAATGCCGCTTACAGATGAACAGGAAGCGGCAGTAAAGCAGATACAGAGAGAGTGGAAAAAACCATCGCCGAAGCCTGTACTGATCGAGGGAGTGACAGGGAGCGGGAAAACCCAGGTGTATATAAAGCTGATCGAGCAGACGCTTTCTCAGGGAAAAGAAGCAATCGTGCTGATCCCGGAGATTGCTCTGACATATCAGACGGTACGCAGATTTTATGCCAGATTTGGGGATAAAGTATCAGTTATCAATTCCAGACAGTCTCAGGGAGAACGCTATGATCAGTTTAAACGTGCGAAAAAGGGAGAAGTCCAGGTGATGATCGGTCCCAGATCTGCGCTGTTTACGCCATTTGCCAGTCTGGGACTGATCATTATTGATGAAGAACATGAATCAAGCTATAAAAGTGAAAGCACACCCCGTTATCATGCAAGGGAAACTGCAATCAGGAGAGCTGTTTTAGAACATGCAAATGTGGTAATGGGTTCAGCTACTCCATCAGTGGAAGCCTACAGTAAGGCAATGAATGGGGAATATAGTCTGGTCAGGCTGACAACAAGATATGGAAGCAGACCTCTGCCCCGGGTTTCTATCGTAGACCTGCGTGAGGAATTAAAAGCAGGAAACAGGTCTGTACTGAGCAGAGAACTCCGGCAAAAGATGAAAGGCCGGTTTGAGAAAAAAGAACAGGTAATGCTTTTTCTGAACAGAAGAGGATACGCAGGTTTTGTATCCTGCCGGTCCTGTGGACATGTGATGAAGTGTCCGCATTGTGATGTTTCTCTTTCGGAGCATAATAATGAAAGGCTTTTATGTCATTACTGTGGATATGAGACAGGAAAACCCCGGATATGCCCGGTGTGCGGATCGCCTTATATTGGCGGATTTAAGGCAGGAACACAGCAGATCGAGAAGGTAGTGCGGGAAGATTTTCCAGAAGTCAGGACTCTCAGAATGGATTTTGATACAACAAGAACCAAGGGCAGCTATGAAAAGATCCTTGCAGCTTTTGCTGCTCATGAGGCAGATATACTGATCGGAACGCAGATGATCGTTAAGGGGCATGATTTTCCGGATGTCACACTCATGGGAATAGTAGCAGCGGATCTTTCGCTGAATGCAGAGGATTATCGATGTGCGGAACGTACCTTTCAGCTTCTCTGTCAGGCAGTCGGCCGGGGAGGACGGGGGGAAAAACCGGGAGAGGCAGTGATCCAGACCTATCATCCGGATCATTACAGTATTCAGGCGGCGGCAGTGCAGGATTATCAGGCATTCTATGAGGAAGAGATGAGTTACCGTATGCTTCTGGATTATCCGCCTGCGGCACATATGCTGGCAGTTCTGGGTTCAGGTCCGGAAGATGAGAAACTGGTTCAGGCAATGTATTATCTGAAACTTTATATAGAAAGGATATACAGAGAAAATGACCTGCATATCATTGGCCCGGCATATGCGTCAGTTGGAAAAGTTAAGGATATTTACAGACAGGTTATCTATTTAAAACATAAAGATCATAAAACGCTGGTACATATCAAAGACCAGCTGGAGAAATACATAGAGATAAATTCCGGTTTCCGGAAAATATACATACAATTTGATTTCAGTTAATTATGGCAGATTTTTTCAAAATCTCATTACTGAAGTAATCTGCTGCAGAAGGGAAATCCGGAAGGCAGTAATTTCTGAAATCGTGATATAACAATAATCAAGATATCAGGTTAGGGGCAAAATATCTTTTGATTCTAACATCATAATCAAAGAAGAGGAGAATAAAGAAATGGCACTTAGAAAAATCAGATTACAGGGCGACGAAGTACTTGCAAAGGTCAGCAGACCGGTAGAAAAAATGACACCACGTATTCATGATCTGATCGGGGATATGCTTGAAACCATGTATGATGCAATGGGAGTTGGCCTCGCTGCACCACAGGTAGGTATGCTGAAGCGTATTGTTGTGATCGATATAGGAGAGGGTCCTATCGTGCTGATCAATCCTGAAATCCTTGAAACATCAGGCGAACAGACTGGTGATGAAGGATGCTTAAGTGTACCTGGAATGGCTGGTCAGGTAACACGTCCGAACTATGTAAAGGTAAAAGCTCTGGATGAGGATATGAATGAAGTAGAATATGAAGGGGAAGGTCTTCTTGCGCGTGCTTTCTGCCATGAGATCGATCATCTGGACGGACATATGTATACAGAACTGGTAGAAGGAGAACTTCATCAGGTTTCCTATGATGAGGATGAGGAGTGATAATCAAATGAAGATAGTATTTATGGGAACACCGGATTTCGCAGTGCCGTCATTACATGCACTGACAGAAGCCGGATATGCGGTGGCAGCAGTAGTGACCCAGCCTGACAAACCAAAAGGCAGAGGTAAGACATTATTGCCAACACCTGTAAAAGAAGAAGCCGTTATGCACGATATTCCGGTATATCAGCCGGAGAAAGTGAGAAATAACCCTGAATTTCTGGAGATTCTGAAAGAAATCAATCCTGAGATCATAGTTGTTGCTGCATATGGACAGATTATTCCAAAAGAAATCCTGGAGCTTCCGAAATTTGGATGCATCAATATTCATGCGTCTCTTCTTCCGAAATACAGAGGAGCAGCGCCTATCCAGCAGGCTGTGATCGACGGGGAAAAAGTATCAGGTGTAACGATCCAGCAGATGGGAGAAGGTCTTGATACCGGTGATATGATTTCAAAGATAGTAATTCCGATCTCTCCGACAGAAACAGGTGGAAGCCTGTTTGGAAAACTTGCGCAGGCCGGTGCGGATCTGCTGATCAAGACACTTCCATCTATTGAGCAGGGAACTGCGGAGTTTGAAAAACAGCCGGAGGAGAGTCCTACACCTTATGCGGCTATGATCACCAAACAGATGGGACTGATGGATTTCAGAAAATCTGCAGAAGAACTGGAACGCCTTGTACGCGGCCTGAATCCATGGCCAAGTGCTTATACATTTCTTAATGGAAAAACTCTGAAAGTGTGGAAATGTAAAGTCAGCACTGAGAAAACAGATGCTGTTCCGGGAACAATCTTCCTGGCAGATAAAGAGGGGATCCATACAGCATGTGGAGAAGGAGTGCTGATTCTTACAGAGGTACAGCTGGAAGGTAAGAAGCGTATGGAAACAGAAGCCTTTCTCCGGGGATATCACATTGAAAATGGAATTGTTTTTACAGATCATAAGGAGTGATTAGATGTACGGATATTATTATTTTGATCCTACGTATTTACTGCTCATTATCGGAATGGTGCTGTCTTTACTGGCATCTGCAAAGGTAAAGAGTACGTTTTCTGTTTACAGCAGAGTGCGCAGTGCATCGGGGCTTACAGGCGCCGATGCTGCCAGACGGATTCTTCGTATGTCGGGAATTACGGATGTTACGGTAGTACCCATATCCGGCAGCCTGACAGACCACTATGATCCGGGAAGTAAGAAACTGGCACTTTCCCAGGATGTATATGATAAAACATCTGTGGCTGCAATCGGGGTGGCTGCGCATGAATGTGGACATGCTATTCAGCATGCGACTAACTATGTGCCATTGAATCTTCGCTCTGCAATTGTGCCTGTTGCAAACATCGGTTCAACACTTTCCTGGCCATTGTTTCTGGCAGGACTGATTTTCTCAATCCGTCCACTGCTGACTGTTGGAATCATTTTGTTTACATTTGCGGTTCTTTTTCAGCTTGTAACTCTTCCGGTAGAATTCAATGCTTCTTCAAGAGCGTTGAAAATGCTTGGAAGTTCAGGAATGCTTGGAAACGATGAGGTAAAAGGTGCAAGGAAGGTTCTTACAGCGGCAGCACTCACCTATGTTGCAGCACTTGCTTCATCAATCCTGCAGCTTTTAAGACTGATCATACTTGCCGGAGGAAGAGACCGTGACTAATGGAATAAATACAAGAGAACTGATATTACAGATATTACTGGAAATCGAGGAAGAGGGAAAACACAGCCATATCGCTATCCGCAATGCTCTTTCCAAATATCAGTTCCTTCCAAGACAGGAGAGAGCTTTTATTACCAGAGTCTGCGAAGGAACACTGGAATATCGTATTTTAATAGATTATATTATTGATTCATATTCAAAAGTATCTGTAGATAAAATGAAGCCTGTGATCAGGGAAATCCTGAGAAGTGCAGTTTATCAGATCAGGTTTATGGACAGTGTGCCGGACAGCGCAGTGTGTAATGAAGCGGTGAAGCTGGCACAGAGAAAAGGCTTTTACAGCCTGAAACCTTTTGTAAACGGTGTTCTTCGTACGATTGCCAGAGAGTGGAAAAATCTGAAACTTCCTTCAAGGGAAGAAAATCCGGTCAGATATCTGTCTGTCAGATATTCTATGCCGGAAACACTGGTAAACCGTTGGCTTGAGGATTACGGGGAAGAAAAAACAGAAAAGATCCTTACAGATTTTCTCACTGAGAAACCGATTACAGTACGCTGCAGAACTCATAAATATCCACAGAAAGAGATTTATGAGAGCTTGGTCGATCAGGGAGTGGAAGTGAAACCTGCACCTTATCTTCCCTATGCATATGAAATTTCAAATTATAACCATATTCTTGCACTGGATGCATTTATACAGGGGAAAATCCAGGTGCAGGATGTAAGCTCAATGCTGGTGGCAGAAATTGCAGATCCGCAAAAAGGGGATTATGTGATAGATATGTGCGCAGCACCTGGTGGAAAGAGTCTCCATGTTGCAGATAAAATGGGAGATTACGGAACAGTAGATGCACGCGATATCAGCCAGTACAAAGTGAATATGATCGAAGAGAATATTCACAGAACAGACTGCATTAATGTGCAGGCTCATGTGATGGATGCTACGGTATTTGATGTAGATTCAGAACTCAAGGCAGATGTCGTTCTGGCAGATGTCCCATGTTCCGGATATGGAGTAATTGGAAAGAAGCCGGAGATCAAATACAGGGTGACAGCACAGAAGCAGGAAGAGATTGTAATCCTTCAGAGAACAATCCTTGACAATGCGGCAGAATATGTGAAACCGGGCGGAGTGCTGGTATTTAGTACCTGTACTATCGCAAAGGAAGAGAATGAAGAGAACATGTTGTGGTTTATGAATAATCATCCGTTCAAACTGGAGAGTATTGATCCGTATCTTCCGGAAGAACTACATTCTGAGACAACAGCTCTGGGTTATCTTCAGCTTCTGCCGGGAGTACACAAAACAGATGGCTTCTTTATTGCAAAATTCAGGAGAAAATAAGTAATGACAGACATTAAGTCAATGACGATCGACGAATTAAAGAAACTGATGACCACTCTGGGAGATAAGCCTTTTCGTGCGAAGCAGATTTACAGCTGGCTGCATGAACACCTTGTTACTTCTTATGATGAGATGACAAATCTTTCCAAAAGCCTGAGGGAAAAACTGAAAGAATATCCTGTCACAGCACTGAAGATGGTAGATGTACAGACATCCCGGATTGACGGTACACAGAAGTATCTGTTCCGTCTCAGTGATGGAAATGTGATAGAGAGTGTTCTCATGCGGTATAAACATGGAAATTCTGTCTGTATTTCTTCTCAGGTGGGATGCCGCATGGGATGCAGATTCTGTGCATCTACCATAGGAGGACTGACCAGATGTCTTCTCCCGTCAGAAATGCTGGATCAGATATACAGGATACAGGCTCTGACAGGAGAAAGAGTTTCCAATGTTGTGGTCATGGGAACGGGGGAACCTCTTGATAATTATGAAAATCTTCTCAGGTTTATACATATCCTGACAGAAGAAGGAGGACTTCATATCAGTCAGAGAAACCTGACTGTATCTACCTGTGGGTTGGTTCCGAAGATTTATGACCTTGCAAAAGAAAAGCTTCAGATGACACTTGCACTTTCCCTTCACGCACCTAATGATGTGAAGCGACGGGAACTGATGCCGATCGCAAACAAATACAGCATGGATGAGGTTCTGGAAGCTTGCCGTTATTATTTTAAAGAAACCGGGCGCAGGATCACATTTGAATACAGTCTGGTAGCCGGAGTTAATGACAGCGATGAGGATGCAAGGGAACTTTCCGGCAGAATCAGAGATATGAACTGCCATGTAAATCTGATCCCGGTAAACCCTATTAAGGAACGTTCCTTTGTGCGTTCAACAAGACAGGCTGTGGAGAATTTCAAAATAAAACTTGAAAAATGTGGAATAAATGTTACTATTAGAAGAGAAATGGGCAGTGATATTGATGGTGCCTGTGGACAGTTAAGAAAAAGTTATATGGAAAAAACAGAAAGCGAGAAGTGACATGAGGATATATTCAGCTACTGATGTCGGGCAAAAGCGGAAGATGAACCAGGATTATGTGTTCGCAACTGCTGACCCGGTTGGAAATCTTCCGAATCTGTTTGTTGTTGCAGATGGTATGGGTGGTCATAATGCAGGTGATTATGCATCCTCTCATGCGGTTACATCTATGGTGGAGGAAATCCGGCAGGATGCGGATTTTAATCCGGTAAAGGTAATCCGTCATGCCATTGAATGTGTAAATACCGAGATTCTTGCCCAGGCACAGCAGGATGAGAAACTCAGAGGAATGGGAACAACGATAGTGGCAGCTACTATCGTAGGACATTACGCTTATGTGGCAAATGTAGGTGACAGCAGACTTTATGTGATCGGAGAGAAGATTCAGCAGATAACAAGGGATCACTCACTGGTGCAGGAGATGGTAAGAATGGGAGAACTTGACCCTGAACAGGCAAGGAAGCATCCGAAGAAAAATATCATTACAAGAGCACTTGGAGCAGAGAAAACAGTGGATATTGATTTCTTTGATCTGAAACTGGAACCCGGAGATGTAGTTTTGATGTGTTCGGACGGGCTCAGCAACATGGTTGAGGACAGCCAGCTGAGGGAAATCATTTCTGACACATCTACAGATCTGGATGAAAAAGGCAGGATACTTATAAGAGAAGCAAACCGCAATGGCGGCAAGGATAATATTGCAATTGTATTGGTAGAACCATTCACAGACGAGGTGAAAGCATGTTAAAAACGGGAATGATCATAGCAGAACGCTATGAGATATTAGGAAAAATTGGTACCGGCGGAATGGCGGACGTATACAAGGCAAAAGACCATAAGCTGAATCGGTTTGTTGCTGTAAAAGTTCTTAAGCCGGAATTCAGAGAGGATACGACGTTTATCCGCAAGTTTAAAAGTGAGGCTCAGGCTGCAGCAGTCCTGACACATCCGAATATAGTGAATGTATTTGATGTTGGTGACGATAACGGAGTTTATTACATTGTTATGGAGCTTATTGAGGGAATTACTCTCAAGGAGTACATTTCCAAAAAGGGAAAGCTTTCTGTAAAAGAAGCAACCAGTATTGCAATCCAGGTCTCCATGGGACTGGAAGCTGCACACAGCCATGGGATTGTACATCGTGATGTAAAACCGCAGAATATTATCATTTCCATGGATGGAAAGGTAAAAGTAACAGATTTTGGTATTGCAAGAGCCGCTTCTTCCAATACCATAAGCTCAAATGTAATGGGATCTGTTCATTACAGTTCACCGGAACAGGTCAGAGGCGGATACAGTGATGAGAAGAGTGATATTTATTCACTGGGTATCACAATGTATGAAATGGTTACAGGGAAGGTTCCTTTTGACGGAGATACCACAGTAGCTATTGCTATCAAACATCTTCAGGAAGAGATTGTTCCTCCAAGTATTTATACACCGGAGCTTCCCCACAGTCTGGAGCAGATCATTCTGAAATGTACACAGAAAAGCGTGGATCGCCGTTATCAGAATATGGAGGATGTGATCGCAGATCTGAAGCATTCTCTGATCGATCCACAGGGAGATTTCGTAACGCTGACGTCTGTGGATAACGAAGCAAAAACAGTTGTGATCTCAGATAAGGAGCTTGGCGAGATCAAACATATGCCGAAGCAGATCGCAAAGTCAGAACCTGAGGCTCTGGAAGAAGAAATCAATGAAACAGATTATGATGATGAGCCGGAAGTGAAAAAGCACGGGAAGAAATCAGATAAGCCTGAGAAAAAGAAAAAAAGAGGCGGACATGGGCTGACTATTGTAATGCTTCTGATGGGTGTTGTGATTCTGATAGCAATCATTCTGGTCGCAGGAAAGGCGTCCGGACTTATTGGAAGTAACAATGATACAGACAAAAAAACTGAGGCCTCAGATACATCGGAATCAGATGATGACGGAATGATAACTGTGCCGAATCTGGTAGGAAAAACAGAGGATGAAGCAAAGAATATCACAAAAGATATGAAACTGGGTATTCAGCCTATGGGCGAGGAGGCTTCAAATCAGGCAAAAGGAACCATTTCTTCACAGGATATTCCAAAGGGAAGTAAAGTAGAGCAGTATACGACCATTAAGTATTATATCAGCAAGGGTGCGCAGAAGATCACAATTCCGGATGTGGATGGACAGACCGGAGTAGACGCACAGCAGACTCTGGAAGATATGGGATTAACTGTTGAGATACAGAAAGAATACAGTGAATTAAATGATGATGGTACTCCGGTTACAGATCCGGGATATGCAGTCTCCACAACTCCGGCAGCCGGAAACTCTGTTTCAGCAGGGGATAGCGTAACACTGCTTGTCAGTCGAGGCGTGGACTATGGAGACAGTGTGGAGGTTCCAAGTGTTGTCGGGATGACAAAGAATGATGCAGTTACTACTTTTGGCAAGTTCCTCAATGTGGAAGTAAAAGAGGAAAAGAGTACAGAGGTGGCAGAAGGAGAAGTAATTTCACAGGAACCGGAAGCCGGAAACTGGGAAGATCCGGATAATGTAAATGTTGTGATCACAGTAAGTACCGGAGATCAGGAACCTTCGGCTCAGAGTGACAGCGCAGATACTGCTGCATCATCTGATGCTCCGGCACAGACAGCAGATAACAGTGCGGCGGCAGCAGCCGGGGAAGTATGGAAATGTACACAGACTCTGAATACTCCGTCAGGATATTCCGGAGGTTCGGTACGTCTGGAACTGATCCAGAATGTAAACGGAACACCGACTGCTTCAGTTGTTCTGGAAGATCAGGTAATCCAGTTCCCGTATGATCTGAATATCACAGGTGCACCTGGTATCAGCGAGGGTACTTTGTATCTGTCTGAACAGATTAACGGCACTTATAAGGAACTCGGAAATTATTCTATTACATTTGCTAAGGCTGAATGATCCATGCAGGGAAAGATAATCAAAGGAATTGCAGGATTTTATTACATCTATGCAGAAAATGATGAGATTTATGAATGCAAGGCAAAGGGAATATTCAGAAAAGATAAACAGAAACCTCTTGTAGGGGATAATGTGGAGATAGAGGTTTTGGATGAACAGGAGAAGGAAGGCAGTGTGACTGCCATCCTTCCCAGAAAAAATTCATTGATCCGTCCGGCCGTTGCCAATGTGGATCAGGCTTTTGTGATTTTTGCGATGGAGAGTCCGAAACCTAATTTTATGCTGCTTGACCGTTTTCTGATCATGATGGAGAAAGAGAATGTTCCGGCTGTTATATGTTTTAACAAGAAAGATCTTGCAAAACAGGAAGAACTGGAGTTTTTATATGAAACTTATAAGAGCTGTGGATATGATGTGATTTTTTCCAGTACTTTTAATGGAGAGGGACTGGATGAGATACATGAGATCCTGAAAGGAAAAACAACTGTAGTTGCAGGACCTTCCGGTGTAGGAAAATCTTCAATCACCAATGCACTGCAGGAAAATGTACAGATGGAAACCGGGGAGATAAGTAAGAAGTTGAAACGTGGAAAGCATACCACGCGTCATTCTCAGGTGATACCGGTGGGACATGATACTTATCTGATGGATACACCGGGATTTTCTTCTTTATATCTGACAGATATAGAAGAACAGGAACTTAAGGCATATTTTCCAGAATTTCGCAGATATGAAGAACAGTGCAGGTTTCAGGGATGCAGACATATCCATGAACCGGACTGTGGCGTGAAAGCAGCATTGGCAGAGCATAAGATCAGCCAGCTTCGCTATGAAGATTATCTGGGACTTTATAATGAATTAAAAGAGAAAAGGAGATTCTAATTATGTATCAGTTGTGCCCTTCTATTTTATCGGCAGATTTTAACCGTTTGGGCGAACAGATCAAAACCCTGGAAAAAGAGGGGATTGAATGGCTTCATATTGATGTTATGGATGGTGATTTTGTACCGAGTATTTCTTTTGGAATGCCGGTGATAAAGTCTATCCGAAAGGAATCAAAGTTGTTTTTTGATGTACATCTCATGGTTACAGAGCCTGAGAGATATATCAGAGATTTTGTGGAATGTGGGGCAGATTCCATTACAGTACATGCGGAGGCATGTGAAGATCTTGAGAGAACTATTGAACAGATCAGGGAAGCAGGTGTGAAGGTGGGGGTTTCCATCAAACCGGCTACACCTGTAAATGATATAAGCCATATGCTCAGCGATGTGGATATGGTTCTGATCATGACTGTACAGCCGGGATTTGGCGGTCAGAAGTATATGGAAGAATGTACGGAGAAGATCAGGGAAGTACGTGAACTGATCGAGGCCGAGGATTTGGATGTAGATGTTCAGGTTGACGGCGGCATCAATGATGAGACAATGGAAACAGTGCTCACAGCAGGTGCGAATCTGCTGGTAGCAGGTTCTTATGTTTTCAAAGATGATCTGGCAGGAAATGTAAAGCATGCCAGAGAACGAATGGACGAGATCATAAGAAGGATTGACTGAGGAAGAGCATGATAGATACGATAATTGTAAGCGGGGGCAATATCCACAGTGATTTTGCCCTCGATTTTTTAAAAAAGAATGAAGCTTGTCTGATCGCAGCTGATAAAGGGTTGGAATTCTTTCTGGAGCATCAGCTTTTGCCGGATGCAGTTATTGGAGATTTTGATAGTCTGTCTGAAGATGGAAAAAAATTTCTGGAAATTCATGAAGAAAGAAGTATGGACAGTGAAATTCCCTATGGGGGAATGACTGAGTGGAAATTGCAAAAAGGTTTTGGAAATGAGAAAAAAGAAATAAAAGTTATCCGCCTGAGACCGGAAAAAGATGATTCAGATACACAGTCTGCCATGAATTATGCGATCAGGACCGGTGCGAAAAAGATAGTGATCTTTGGTGTGACAGGAAACAGAGTAGATCATCTGATGGCGAATTTCGGACTCCTTGTCCTGGCACAAAACCAGGGGTCAGAAGTAACACTTGTGGATCGGTATAATTATATGAAGCTTATTTCAGACGGAACAGTTCTGAAAAAGTCAGAACAGTTTGGAAAATATGTGTCATTTTTTCCATTTGGAGGAGATGTTACAGGACTGACGCTGGAGGGATTTAAATATTCACTTGACCATTATCGCCTGACAACAGCAGACAGTGGACTGACAGTGAGTAATGAGATTGTCAGTGAAAAGGCAAAAGTTACCTATCAGTCTGGAACATTGCTTATGATCATGTCGCGGGATTAAGCGTGTCGCGGTAATACCGCACTTGCACATAATAAGTGGTTATGCTAGAATAATGAAAGTACAGTAAAAACATCTGAAAATACCGTAAAATCAATACATTTAAAGGAGATATTTAGAGATATGAAATTAGGAATCGTCGGATTACCCAATGTTGGAAAAAGTACATTATTTAATTCATTGACAAAGGCAGGCGCAGAATCTGCAAATTATCCGTTCTGTACCATTGACCCTAATGTAGGTGTTGTTACAGTGCCGGATGAGAGACTGAAGCTTCTCGGAGACTTTTATCATTCTAAGAAAGTGACACCTGCTGTAATTGAATTCGTAGATATTGCAGGACTTGTAAAGGGAGCATCCAAAGGAGAAGGCCTTGGAAACCAGTTCCTTGCAAATATCCGTGAGGTAGATGCAATCGTTCATGTAGTCCGCTGCTTTGAAGATTCCAATGTTATCCATGTAGATGGAAGTATTGATCCTATCCGTGATATTGAAACTATTAATCTGGAGCTGATCTTCTCAGACCTTGAGATCCTTGAGAGAAGAATTGCAAAAGTTACAAAAACAGCACGCATGGACAAAGAGGCTGCCAAGGAGCTTGATTTCCTTCAGAAGGTAAAAACACATCTGGAAGATGGCAAGATGGCAATCACTATGGAAATGGAAAATGAAGATGAAGAAGCCTGGATGTCTACTTATAATCTGCTTACCTGGAAGCCTGTGATCTATGCAGCAAACGTAGCAGAAGGAGATCTGGCTGATGACGGTGAAAGCAACAGCCATGTACAGGCAGTGCGCAAATATGCGGCAGAGCAGAACAGTGAGATTTTCGTTATCTGTGCAGAAATCGAAGAAGAGATCTCTGAACTGGATGATGATGAGAAGAAAATGTTCCTGGAGGATCTGGGACTGACAGAATCAGGACTTGAGAAACTTGTAAAAGCAAGCTATCATCTCCTTGGACTGATGAGTTTCCTTACTTCAGGTGAGGATGAGACAAGAGCATGGACGATTAAAATCGGAACAAAGGCTCCGCAGGCAGCAGGTAAGATCCATACAGATTTTGAAAGAGGATTTATTAAAGCTGAGGTTGTAAATTATCAGGATCTTCTGGACTGTGGTTCCTATGCAGGTGCCAGAGAGAAAGGTCTTGTAAGAATGGAAGGTAAAGAATACGTTGTACAGGATGGAGATGTGATCTTATTCCGATTCAATGTATGATGAACAGGTGATTTATGGAAATGTCGATACGTTTTCCGGGACTTGGCCTGGTCTTTGATTATGTGCCACGCTCATTTCAGATATTTGGAATGGAATTTACCATATATGGAGTACTGATTGCTGTGGGTGCTCTTCTTGGAATGGGACTTGTGACACTTGAAGCGAAACGAAATGGGGAAGATCAGAACAGGTATCTCGATATGATACTTATCTCCCTGCTGGTTTCAGTGGCAGGTTCCAGATTATTTTATGTGGCTTTTTCATGGGGATTTTATAAAGAAAATCTGAATGCCATACTGGACTTTCGAAATGGTGGTTACGCTTTATATGGTGGTCTGCTCTTTGGATTTCTTGCGGCAGCGGTATTTTGCAGGATTACCAAAACGTCATTCTGGCAGAGTGCCGATATTGCGTGTCCCGGAATACTTCTGGGACAGGCTATAGGGCGCTGGGGTAACTTTTTTAACAGAGAGTCTTTCGGAGAATATACAGATCTGCCATGGGCAATGCAGATACCGGTTTCAGCTGTGCGGTCAGGAGAAGTTTCGGGAGCAATGAGAGATAATCTGTTGACCATAAATGGGATTTCATATATTCAGGTTCAGCCGATTTTTCTTTATGAAAGTCTGTGGTGTCTGCTGCTATTTCTGCTGTTGATGGCCATGCGCCGAAAAAAGAAATATGAAGGCGAATTGTTTATGATCTATCTGGCAGGTTATGGTCTGGGAAGGTTTTTCTTTGAATGGTTCAGAACAGATAAGCTTTATATTCCGGGGACAAAAGTGGGGATTTCGCTGGTAATTTCCGCTATATTATTTGCTGTTTTTATGCCTGTAGTGATCATACGCAGAGTGATGGCACAGAAAAGAGATACTATACGCCGGCAGAGGAAAAAAAGATTTCTGGATGAGTCAGTGAAAGAAAAACAGATGTTTCCTGAGACTTCTGAAATGAAACCGGAACCGGAAATTCGGCCGGAGATGGATGAACAGGTAAAGCCAGATGTGGGAACTTCTCCCACAAATTCAAAAGAAGAACAGTAAAAAAACATATATCTGAAAGATAAGTGGGTTGAAAGTGGAAATTCAACCCACTTTTTGTGTATAAAAGCCCATTTTTCTCGTAAAAATAAGGTTGTTTCATAAATGTTAACAGAGTTCTAAATTTTAAAAATCTTTTTCTCCCCCTTGTTTTTTCAGCCTAAATAGTTTAGAATAAGCACATAAGTGGTAGAAAGTGGTGAATAGTGGTGGTGAGTGGGGAATAACGGCAGAGTCCATTACCACCTGAGAAATCTGAAGGGGAGATTCAGATTTTGCGAGAGTAGGTGAGTAACATGTTCATGGGAGAGTATAACCACACGATCGACGCGAAGGGGCGTCTGATCATTCCTTCTAAATTCAGGGAGCTCTTAGGGGAAGAGTTTGTTCTGACAAGAGGGCTTGATGGCTGTCTTTACATTTATCCGATGGATGAATGGGAATCCTTTGAAATGAAGCTCAGATCTTTACCACTTACAAATAAAAATGCCAGAACTTTTTCACGATTCTTTGTAGCTGGAGCAACTACATGTGAACTGGACAGGCAGGGACGAATCCTTGTACCGCAGACATTGCGCGAATTTGCCGGTCTGGAGAAAGATGTGGTTCTGACAGGTAATCTGGACAGAATTGAAGTTTGGAGCAAAGAAAAATGGAATGAGATCTGTGATTATGATGACATGGACAGCATTGCAGAGAGCATGCAGGACATGGGAATCACAATCTGACAGGTCTCGTTTGAAGTATCTTGCAAAGTAAATCCAGACAGGAGACGGAGATGGAATTTAAACACAAATCTGTATTACTGGAAGAGACCATTGAAGGTTTGGATATCAAACCGGACGGAATCTACGTGGATGGTACTTTAGGAGGTGCAGGGCATGCCGGTGAGGTATGCAGGAAACTTTCTGCCAAGGGGAGATTTATTGGCATAGATCAAGACCAGGATGCGATAATTGCTGCGAGTGAGAGGTTAGCCCCCTATAAACAGGCGACGATCATTCGCAGCAATTATTGTTACATGGTACAGGAACTGGCAGCAAGAGGCATCTATAAAGTCGACGGGATTCTCCTTGATCTTGGAGTATCTTCCTATCAGCTTGACAATGAAGAACGCGGTTTTACCTACAGGGTAGATGCACCGCTCGATATGCGCATGGACCAGCGCCAGACGCAGACAGCCGGCGATATTGTCAATGGCTATGAAGAAAAAGAATTATACCGTATTATTCGTGATTACGGTGAAGATAAATTTGCAAAAAATATTGCAAAACATATTGTTGCCGCCAGACAGGTGAAACCGATCACAACCACCGGAGAACTGACAGAGATTATCAGAGAATCCATTCCCATGAAGATGCAGGTGAAGTCAGGACATCCGGCCAAGAGAACTTTTCAGGCAATCCGTATTGAGCTTAACAGAGAGCTCGATGTGCTGCGGGATTCTCTGGATGGAATGATCGATATTCTTGATGATGGCGGAAGACTTTGCATTATCACTTTTCATTCTCTGGAGGACAGAATTGTAAAGGCGATTTTCAGAAAAAATGAGAATCCGTGTACCTGCCCTTCAGATTTTCCTGTATGCGTATGCGGGAAGAAATCCAAAGGAAAAGTGATCACAAGAAAGCCGATTCTTCCGGGGGAGACAGAGATGGAAGAGAATCCGCGTTCCAAAAGTGCAAAGCTTCGGATTTTTGAGAGAGTATTATAATTAGAGAGGCATGAAATGGCGAGAACGACCAGGAGTGAAACAGCAAGAAGAAGCAGAACCAGTGCCAGAACAAACAGAGGAATGTATGTTGACGGAAATACGGTCAGACGTCTTGCAGAAGTTCCGGAGAGAAAGAGGCAGCCGGGAAGACAGAATCCGGGAAGGCAGCAGACCAATCGAAACCGAAGAGTGCAGGCGAGTCCTGCGCAGGTACCAAGGCAGAAACATCAGTTGAGTAAAGAAGCACAGAAGAACAGGCAGAAGGCGACTGCAATGAACTGGGGATTTGTAGCGTTTCTGGCAGTTGTATGTGTGGCGATATTATTCTGCTCTGTGAAATATCTTCGTTATAAATCAGAGATTACCGCAAAGATGAGTACAGTTGCATCTCTTGAGGAGGAACTGGCAGATTTAAAAGAAGACAATGATGCATATTACAGCCAGGTGACATCAAATGTGGATCTGAATAAGATTAAGCAGACTGCATTGGGAAGACTGGGGATGAAATATCCGTCAGATGATCAGACAGTAACCTATTCTACATCGGGTAACAGCTATGTAAGACAGTATCAGGATATACCAGATTCAAAGTAGGTGATTAATTGAGCAATACGGGAAGAAAGAGTCGAAGAAGACCACAGAGAAAAATAAATCAAAACATGAAAGAAAAGCTGCTGATATTGTTTGGAATTGTGTTACTGCTTCTGGTAATATTAGTGCTGAGAATTACTTATATTAATGCTACCAGTGGAAGCAAATACAAAAAACAGGTGTTAAGTCAGGCACAGCAGAAATATGAGAGCCAGGTACTGCCGGCAAAGAGAGGCGATATTTATGACAAGAACGGAAATATACTGGCTACCAGCAATAAAGTTTATAATGTGATCCTGGACTGTAAAACTGTAAATTCAGATGAGGACTATGTAGAGCCAACAATACGTGCCTTAAATGAGGTGCTGGGGATTGATGAAGAAACAGTGCGTTCTCTTTTGGCCGATTCAAGAACCAGCCAGAGTCAGTATCAGGTACTGACAAAACAGCTGTCTATGGACAAAAAGAAAGAATTTGAAAAATATAAGGCAGAGGATGAAGATTCCGGTCTTACTAAAGCGCAGGCAAAGGAACGGGCAAATATCAAAGGCGTCTGGTTTGAAGAGGATTATCTGAGAAGTTACCCGTTTAATGAAACAGCATGCGATACAATTGGTTTTGCACTGGACAGAGATGTGGCAGATATCGGACTGGAAGGGTACTATAACAGCACACTGACAGGCGTAGACGGAAGACAGTATGGGTATATCAATGATGATTCAGATGTGGAGCAGACTATTATTGCTGCGGTGAATGGAAAAAGCATTCAGACCAGCATTGACATCGGTGCACAGCAGATTGTTGAGAAATATGTTAATGGATTTAAAGAGGCAATGGGGGCCAAGAATATAGGTGTCATTGTTGAAAATCCGTCCACCGGTGAGATTATTGCCATGGATGGTGGTGACCGTTATGATCTGAATAATCCGAGAGATCTTTCCGCTGTATATACAGAAGATGAAATCAAAGCGATGAATGATGTGGAAACAGTGGAGGCTCTGAATGGTATGTGGAGTAATTTCTGCGTCACAGATGCCTATGAGCCGGGATCTGTTGTAAAGCCGATCGTCATGGCTTCTGCATTGGAAAAGGGTGCGATACAGGAAACAGATACATTTGTATGCGATGGATCGCAGACTTTTGGAGATACTATGATCAAGTGTGCGGTTTATCCGAGCGCACATGGCACAGAGACACTGGGAGAGGTAATTGCAAACTCCTGTAATGATGCAATGATGCAGATTGGTGCCAAGATGGGAGCTACTCAGTTTATCAAAGCACAGAGTCTGTTTAATTTCGGAACAAGGACAGGGATTGACCTGCCGAATGAAGGCGCAGGTATTATCCATACTAAGGACAGTATGGGGGAAACAGAACTTGCATGTTCTGCTTTTGGACAGGGTTTTACCTGTACCATGATCCAGGAAATCAATGCGATGAGTTCCGTTATCAATGGCGGATATTATTATCAGCCGCATCTTGTGACAAAGGTTCTTGACAGTAATGGTGGAACTATAAAAACAATCTCGCCGATACTTCTGAAGCAGACGATTTCCTCCAGGATTTCCAGTGATATCAGAAGCTATATGGCATTGAGTGTACAGCAGGGTACCAGCCGTCATTCCAAAGTGCAGGGTTACAGTTCAGGCGGTAAAACAGGTACAGCGGAGAAATACCCGCGAGGAAACGGAAAATATCTGGTTTCTTTTATTGGATTTGCTCCTGTAGATGACCCGGCTGTGGTAATTTATGTAGTTGTAGATGAACCGAATGTAGAGGATCAGGCAAACAGTACTTATCCGCAGTATATTGCACAGGGAATCCTTTCGGAGCTTCTTCCGTATCTGAATGTAGTGCCGGATGAATCTGAAGATGGAACAGTGCCGGAGACAGAATTGTGGGAAGGGTTTAAGGGACATTTAAAGAGTACTTCCATATCGGACAGTGAACTTGACAGTGACGGTAATCTAGTGGATGCAGATGGCAATCTGATAGACTGGGATGGAAACCGGATTGATGAAAACGGATATCTGCTGGATGCCAATGGAGATCACATATTGGATGAGGAAGGCAATTATAAGATGTCTACAAATCTTGTCAGTGCTTCGGGAAGTACGGATGCAGATTCTTCAGGAGATGCAGTATCCAATCCTGATGCACCTGCACCTCTGGAGGATGATGAAGCTGAGACGACTGAGGATAATGACGAAGAGACAGACGGTATTACCAATGAAGAAGCAGGTCTGGAATAAAAACGTATAGTTATAGCTCCGCAGAGAATGGTCATATATTGTTATGACAATCTCTGCGGAGCTTTTTTTATGAAAAAAAATATGACGTTTCACAAGAGAAAAATATGGGTGGTATTACTCTGCTGTATTTTAATGATGACAGGCCTTATCGGAAGACTGGTATATCTTATGTGTTTCAGATCAGACTATTATTATAAGAAAGCAAAAGAACTTCACGAAAGAGAGAGAGAGATCAAAGCGGCCAGAGGAGAGATTCTGGATGCAAAGGGAAAAGTTCTGGCATCAAACAGGACGGTATGTACAATTTCTGTGATCCACAGTCAGATTAAAGAACCTGAAAAAGTAATCGCCCTGCTGTCTGAAAAACTGAAAATAGATGAGGCAGAAGTGAGAAAAAGAGTGGAGAAAATCTCTTCCATAGAAATAGTAAAGACAAATGTGGAAAAAAGTACAGGTGATGAGATAAGAGAGTGCAGTCTGGCAGGGGTGAAAGTTGATGAGGATTATAAGCGTTACTATCCATGTGGAAGTCTGGCTTCAAAAGTCATTGGCTTTACGGGAGGTGATAATCAGGGAATTATCGGTCTGGAAGTGAAATATGAAGAAATCCTGAGGGGACAGCCGGGTAAAATCCTGACAACAACAGATGCCAGGGGTGTGGAAATTGATAAATTGGGTGAGACAAGGGAAAAACCGATAGAGGGGAAAAGCCTGATGATCAGCCTTGATGTAAATATTCAGGAATTTGCGCAGCAGTCAGCTTTGAAAGTAATGGAGGAAAAGCAGGCAGAACGTGTATCTATCCTGCTGATGAATCCACAGAACGGCGAAATATATGCATGTGTCAATGTGCCGGAATTTGACCTGAATGATCCTTTTACCCTGACAGATGATCTGAATATGCAGTTAAATGAATCCGGGATAACAATACCGTCGGAAGATCACAATGAACAAAGTGAACTGGCAGTGCAGACAGCATCAGGAAAAACAAATACAGAAAGAAAGCAGGAATTACTGAATCAGATGTGGAGAAATCCCTGTTTGAATGATACTTATGAACCGGGCTCCACATTTAAAATCATCACCATGGCAGCCGGACTGGAGGCTGGTGTTGTTTCACCTGGGGACCGTTTTTATTGTCCCGGATATAAAGTGGTGGAGGATCGCAGAATCCACTGTGCAAAAAGAACAGGACATGGATCCCAGAATTTTGTGGAAGGTGCACAGAATTCCTGTAACCCTGTGTTTATAGAGGTGGGGCTTCGCCTTGGGGTAGAACGTTATTATAAGTATTTCAGACAGTTTGGACTTCTGGATAAAACCGGGACAGATCTTCCGGGAGAGGCAGGAACTATTATGCATCAGAAGAAAAATATGGGAGAAGTGGAACTGGCAACGGTTTCTTTTGGACAGTCTTTTCAGATTACGCCTGTTCAGCTGGCTGCAACAGTAAGTTCACTTATAAACGGAGGCAGACGGGTGACACCGCATTTTGGAGTCGCAGTGTTAAATCCTGACAGAACAGAGGGTGAGAAACTGATTTTTCCGGTAAAGGAAGGAATTGTCTCTGAAGAGACTTCGAAGGAAATAAGAGAAATCCTGGAAACAGTAGTATCTCAGGGCTCCGGAAAAAATGCAAAAATTGAAGGATATGCCATCGGTGGGAAAACTGCCACTTCTCAGACACTGCCAAGAAGTGCAAATCGTTATATTTCCTCTTTTTTGGGATTTGCACCTGCAGAAGATCCGCAGATACTGGGACTGTGTATTATTCATGATCCGAAAGGAATCTATTATGGAGGGACAGTAGCTGCACCTGTGATACGTGGTATTTTTGAGAATATCTTGCCATATCTTGGAATTGAAAAAAGTGATGTTTCTGATTTTTCTGCAGAAGGCAATTAGGGAAATTCCGCAGGCAGGGTTGATAAATAAGCAAAAAAGCCTTATACTAAAAGAAATCTGAAAGTAAAAAACTTTCAGGAAAAAACGAAAGAATGAATGAGGTGTAAGATGGAATTTCAAGTTGTAATCCCTGTGCTGATTTCTTTTGCAATCAGCGTTGTATTAGGACCGGTCATCATTCCTTTTCTTCGGAGACTGAAGATGGGCCAGACAGAAAGAACAGAGGGCGTACAGTCCCATTTAAAGAAAGCAGGAACACCTACAATGGGTGGAGTGATCTTTCTGATCGCCACAGCGATAACTGCATTATTTTATGTAGGGGATTATCCGAAGATCATTCCGGTACTGTTCCTGACTCTTGGATTTGGAATTATCGGATTTCTGGATGATTATCTGAAGGTTGTGCTGAAACGCTCAGACGGACTGCTGCCATGGCAGAAATTTTTACTTCAGGTAGTTCTGACTGCGATTTTTGTATTTTATATTGTTAAGTATACAGATATCTCACTGACTATGAGAATCCCATTCTGGAGCGGACATTTTCTGAATCTTGGATGGTTGGCAGTTCCGGTTCTTTTCTTTGCTGTGATCGGTACTGTGAATGGAGTTAATTTTACGGATGGTCTGGATGGTCTTGCTTCCAGTGTGACTCTGATCGTTGCAGTATTTTTTACAGTAGTTTCTATTGGAATGAAATCGGGGATCGAGCCGATTACAGGTGCAGTTGTGGGAGGTCTGATGGGATTTCTGTTGTTTAATGTATATCCGGCAAAAGTGTTTATGGGAGACACAGGTTCTCTGGCATTGGGCGGTTTTGTTGCAGGTACGGCTTATGTGATGCAGATGCCGTTATTTATCCTGCTTGTGGGTCTGATCTATCTGATAGAAGTACTTTCCGTTATCATTCAGGTAACTTATTTCAAGGCAACACATGGAAAGCGTATTTTTAAGATGGCACCGATCCATCATCATTTTGAGTTATGCGGATGGTCTGAAACACGTGTAGTTGCGGTATTCTCAGTTATTACAGCGGTTATGTGTATGGTCGCACTGCTGGCACTGTAAGATTTTGGCTAAGCAGATTTCAGCGTTATGCTGATAAAAGGGAGGAAAATTATTATGGAATTACAGGGAAAAAAGGTACTTGTATTCGGTTCCGGAAAAAGCGGAATCGGAGCATCTGACCTTCTGGCAAAGGTAGGAGCATTTCCGGTTATCTATGACGGAAATGCCGAAACAGATAAAGACGCAGTTGTACATAAAACAGATGGGACATATCCGGTCACTGTATATGCAGGAGAACTTCCGAAAGAAGTACAGGACAGTCTTGATCTGGTAGTTTTAAGCCCCGGAGTGCCGACAGATCTTCCACTTGTAAAGAGTTTTTATGAGCAGGGGCTTCCGGTATGGGGAGAGGTGGAACTGGCATACAGAGTAGGTGACGGTGAAGTGCTTGCCATCACAGGAACAAACGGAAAAACTACTACAACAGCACTTCTTGGAAAAATTATGCAGGATGCACGTGAGTCTGTTTTTGTAGTCGGCAATATCGGAACCCCATATACTTCCAAAGCACTGGAGATGAAGCCAAATTCTGTAACTGTTGCAGAAATCAGCAGTTTTCAGCTGGAAACGATTGATGAGTTTGCACCAAAGGTATCTGCAATCCTGAATATTACAGAGGACCATCTGAACCGTCATCATACAATGGAAGAGTATATACGTGTGAAAGAACTGATCACTGAGAATCAGGGTACAGAAGATGTATGCGTGCTGAATTATGAAGATGAGGTTCTGCGTGAGTTTGGAAAACATCTGACTCCACGAGTGGTATATTTCTCCAGCGGACGTAAACTGGATGAGGGAATTTATCTGGATGGAAATAAAATCATCCTGAAGGACGGAGAAAAAGAAATCGAAGTAGTTAAGACAGAAGATCTGAAGCTTCTTGGAAAACACAATTTTGAGAACGTTATGGCCGCAGTTGCAATGGCTTACTACGATGGAGTATCCTTGGACAGCATCCGTAAGAGCATCTGTGAATTTACAGCTGTTGCACACAGAATCGAATATGTGACAGAGAAAAAAGGCGTTGTATATTATAATGATTCCAAAGGAACTAACCCGGATGCGGCAATTAAAGGAATCCAGGCAATGAACCGTCCGACACTTCTGATCGGCGGCGGTTATGATAAACAGTCCGGTTATGATGAATGGATTGAGGCATTTGACGGAAAGGTACGTTATCTGGTGCTAATCGGTCAGACAAAGGAGAAAATCAAAGAAGCTGCCGAGAAACATGGTTTCCATGACATCATCCTCTGCGAAGATCTGAAAGAGGCAGTAAAGGTATGTGAGGAGAAAGCACAGCCTGGAGATGCTGTTTTGCTTTCTCCCGCATGTGCAAGCTGGGGACAGTTTGATAACTATGAACAGCGTGGAGATATGTTCAAGGAATATGTAAGAAATCTGTAGAATATCTATAAGTAAGAATTATAGCTGTCCGGCAGAGAAAGACGAAGCTGCAGTGACCGGCTATAGATAATTTTGCGGAGAAACAGATGGCGCGAAAAAGAGCGACAGATTTATCAAAAACAGATATGACGATGCTGGTACTGATAGTACTGCTTGTGATTTTTGGCCTGGCAGTATTATTCAGCTCCAGTGAATATAATGGCAGAGTACGTTTCGGCGACTCTGCCTGTTATTTTAAGAAACAGTTATTTGCCACAGCATTGGGTATGGGAGTGATGTATATGGTTTCTTCCATTGATTATCATTTTTTTCTGAGGCTGGGACCAGTGGCATATCTGATTTCAATGTTTTTGTCCGGCGCAGTACTTTTTGTAGGTCAGGAGATCAACGGCTCAAAAAGATGGCTGAATCTTGGACCTTTATCTTTTCAGCCTTCAGAGTTTGCGAAAGTTGCTGTAATCCTTTTTCTTGCATGGCAGATCGAGCGTACCAAAAAAGCAACCAGGGGCTTTGGATTTATGTGCAGGACAATATTGACCCTGCTGCCGATCATTGGTCTTGTAGGTTCAAATAATCTGAGTACAGCGATCATTATTCTGGGTATCGGTGGAATTCTGATTTTTGTATCCAATCCGGGATATCTGGAATTTATCGGGCTTGGCAGCGCAGGTGCAGGTTTCATAGCTGTTTTTCTTGCTGCAGAGAGTTATCGTCTGGAACGTCTTGCAATCTGGAGAAATCCGGAGAAATATGAAAAAGGATTTCAGACGATTCAGGGACTGTATGCCATCGGCAGCGGCGGAATATTCGGCAGAGGATTTGGAAACAGTCTGCAGAAACTTGGATTTGTTCCGGAAGCGCAGAATGATATGATTTTTTCGATTATATGTGAGGAAATGGGAGCAGCCGGAGCTATCTTTCTGATTTTTCTGTTTGCAATGCTTCTGTGGCGGCTGGGTGTGGCTGCCATGCATGCAAAAGATCTGGCCGGAGCTCTTATCTGTTGCGGGATTATGGGGCATCTGGCTCTTCAGGTTATTTTGAATATTGCAGTGGTGACCAATACAATCCCCAATACAGGCATTACGCTGCCTTTTATCAGCTATGGAGGAACTTCGGCAGTGTTTCTTCTTGGGGAAATGGGACTTGCGATGAATGTTGGGAAATGTGACAGGATAAATTGAATTACAGGTTTCAGAATGACGTAACATATAATAGAAAAAGCCATAAACTGTAAAGTAAGAGACTCTTTGGGAGCAAAAGGTTGGATGAAATCCATGTGACAGGTAAAGCTTCTCTCAGCGGAGAGATTTTTATACAGGGATCTAAAAATGCAGCACTTCCAATGATAGCCGCATCTCTGATGCACAGAGGACTAAGCATTCTGAGGGGATGCCCCAGAATTTCAGATGTTTTCTGTATGGAAGAGATTTTGAAAAGTCTTGGTGCAGTGACCTGGTGGGACGATCATGATCTTTATCTGGATTGTTCCTGCGCAGACGGAACAGAAATTCCTGCAGTCTATACAGGCAGAATGCGTTCTTCGATCATTCTGGCAGGTGCGGTGCTTGCAAGAAACAGAAAATGCAGGATAGGGTATCCGGGCGGATGTACGATCGGGAAAAGACCAATAGATCTCCATCTTATGGCACTGAGAGCACTTGGCGCGGATGTCCGGGAAAATGCATCAGGCCTGGATGGAGAATGTGTCAGATTTGAAGGGCAGGATATTGTGTTTCCGAAATCGAGTGTGGGAGCTGCTCAACAGGCAATACTGGCAGCAGTTCTTGCAAAAGGTGTAACACATCTTTATAATTGTGCGAAAGAACCGGAGATTTTCTGGCTCTGCAGATATCTGAAAACAATGGGAGCACTGATAGAAGGAGAGGAAACCGGTGAAATTACGATCAGAGGAGTGGATGAACTGAAAAGCGGAGACTACCGTATTCCTCCGGATCGTATTGTTGCAGGCACCTATCTGTGTGCGGCTGCGGCAGCAAGAAGTAAGATTATTCTTCATAATGTACCTGTGGAGGAATTGCAGTCGTTTATGGAAGTATATCGGAAAATAGGTGGACAATATCAAGTAAATGGTGGTACACTAGAGGTCAATGGAAAGAATGCTGTCAGACCGGCTGTTTTAGTAGAAACGGAAATTTATCCGGGTTTTCCCACAGATCTGCAGGCTCCGTTGATGGCAGTACTGACAGGTGCGCAGGGACAGAGTACCATACGGGAAAATATTTTTGACCGGAGATTTGGCAGTGCTTTTCAGATGAAAAAAATGGGCGCAGATATTTCCGTAAGCGGAAACCAGGCAATCATAAGAGGGGGAAAAACTCTTAAGGGAACACAGGTACAGGCAGGAGATCTCAGAGGTGGTGCAGCCCTGCTCATTGCCGCACTTATGGCAGAGGGAGAAACCTGTGTTACAGGAGCCGGGTTTATCAGCAGGGGCTATGAGCATATCTGTGAAGATTTACGGACTTTGGGCTGCAGAATATGGCAGCCGGGGACAGAGGATTTGAGGATTTATGAGAGAAAGTAATTATGGGAAAAGACCTCCTATGAGCAAAAGGACGAAGAAGATGCTGGCAGGTATGATAGGCGCCGGAGTTATGGTCGCTGTGATAGTATTTTTTTCCTATTATAAAGTAGATACTGTTGAGGTGAGGGGCACTTCCCATTATACAGACGAAGAAGTAAAGAATATGGTGCTTCGGGGACCGATGGCTTCCAATTCGGTCCTTGCACCACTGCTCTACAGCACTACAAATACAGAGGACATTGCATATGTAGATGCATTTAAAGTTACCCAGCTGAACCGAAATACCATCTGTATCAGCGTAAAAGAGAAAAAAACAGTCGGATGCATCCGATATCTTGACAGTTACATTTATTTTGACAGAAATGGCATTTTTGTGGAGGGTTCTCAGAACAGAGATGAGACGGTTCCGTATTTTGACGGAATTCAGGTGAACAGCATCGTGATGGATGAGAAACTGGATATTAAAGGAGATACTGTACTGAATACAGCTGTAGCATTGTCTACAATCTTTCAGAAAAATGATATGATCCCCGATCATATCCAGTTTGACAGCAGCTATTCTATCAGCCTCATCTATGGGGATATAACTGTTCAGCTTGGAAAAGATGCTGATCTGGAAGAGAAGATGAACCGAGTGATAGCGATTCTGCCCAAAATTCAGGGAAAAAAAGGTATTCTTCATATGGAGAGTGTGGCTACGGAGTCCAATACCTTTGAAGAAGAACTGGAACAGGAAGAAGTTACTGCTGAGAATTGGAATGGCGGTTATGATGAAGATGGCAATTATACCGGAGACGGCGAGTATGACGAGGATGGTAATTATGTAGGTGCAAAACCGAAGACTGCTCTTGAGGAAGCAATTGAGAACTGGAATGGCGGTTATGATGAGGAAGGGGATTATACCGGAGCAGGTGAGTATGACGAATCCGGTAATCATGTGGGACCGAAGCCTACACAGGAATCTCTGGATGCGGCATCTGATGAGTCGGGAGATGGTTCAGGAGATGAAAGTTCCGCAGATGACCAGAGTTCTGAAACTTCAGAAGATGGAGAAAGTGATTCATCATATGACGACGGAAACTCAGATGATTCAGATGGATATGGTGATTATACAGAAGATAACAGTGATTATCAGGGGGATGATTCTGAGGGATATTGATAGTATATGGAAACTTTGAGATCAGAGAAGGCTCCGTACACTGATACAACATATTTACCGGAATTGCCGAAAAAGAGTGAAAAAAGTATAAAAAAACAAAATTAATGGTTGATTAATTCTCAAAAAAAATATATGATATATCTATATGTAACTTTGATATAAATCACTGAAAAGGATATCAGGTATAAATAAAGGAGGAAGTACGTTGTTAGAGATTATGTCAAACGAGGCTGAATCATCTGCCAAGATCATAGTGATCGGTGTAGGTGGAGCCGGAAATAATGCAGTAAACAGAATGGTGGAAGAGGCCATCGGCGGAGTAGAGTTTGTAGGTGTTAATACTGATAAGCAGGCTTTAACTCTGTGCAAAGCTCCAACTGTACTTCAGATTGGCGAGAAGATTACCAAAGGTCTTGGTGCAGGAGCCCAGCCTGAGGTTGGACAGAAAGCAGCAGAGGAGAGCATTGAAGAAGTAAAACAGTTAATGGAAGGTGCGGATATGGTATTCGTTACCTGTGGTATGGGAGGCGGAACCGGAACCGGAGCTGCACCTGTTATCGCAGCAGCAGCGAAAGAAATGGGTATCCTTACAGTTGGCGTTGTTACAAAACCTTTCCGTTTTGAAGCAAGAACTCGTATGAATAATGCACTTGCAGGCATTGAGAATCTGAAGAAAGCAGTGGATACATTAATCGTTATCCCGAATGATAAATTACTGGAAGTTGTAGATCGCAGAACAACCATGCCGGAAGCTCTGAAGAAGGCTGATGAAGTTCTGCAGCAGGCAGTACAGGGCATTACAGACCTGATCAATCTGCCGGCTCTGATTAACCTTGACTTTGCAGACGTTCAGACTGTAATGACAGACAAGGGAATTGCCCATATCGGTATCGGTGAAGCAAGAGGAGACGACAAAGCTATGGAAGCTGTACAGCAGGCCGTATCTTCTCCACTTCTTGAGACAACCATCAAAGGTGCTACACATGTTATCATTAATATTTCCGGAGATATTTCTCTTATGGATGCCAATGATGCTGCAAGCTATGTACAGGAGCTTACAGGTGAGGAAGCAAACATCATCTTTGGTGCCATGTATGATGATACAGTTGCTGACTACTGCAGAATCACAGTGATTGCAACAGGTCTGAATGATGATAACCTTCAGCAGACCCCTTTCGGAAAAAGAAGCACAGCTTCTTCCTTTGGTGCAAGAAGACCTTCTTCCACAGCAACGACAGGTACAGCAACAGCCGGAACTGCAGCAGGAAGCGGTATGAACATGCCTAGCTTCAGCCTTCCAACTATGAATGCCACACCATTTGGAGCATCTAAGACTCCGTCAAGCACTGTTCAGAAGAAGGATATCCAGATTCCGGATTTCTTAAGAAACAGATAGGATTATCTGTTTTGCAGTGAAATAATTTACAGACAGACAAAAGAGACATATTCCATATAGATGGACATGTCTCTTTTTTTGACCGGATCAGGGAAGTTCATTATCCCTGATATACGGGTGAAAATCCTGTTGCCATGGTGTTGATATTATGCGCCACAATGGCACTGGAAGGTGTCACATCTTGTATCGGAAGATGCATGTGCATTAGAGCCGTCTACCTGAATGGAGGATGCTGTACATTTGCAGTTATCATTATAGGTACAGTTATGGGCTTTGCAGTCGATCTGGATTTTGTCGCAGCCACAGTCATCTGTATAGCTGTCTTTCATGGAACTGCCGGTTCTCTCTCGGAAACTGCCGCAGCTTGTCTCATTTGCAGAAGTAGCATTTTCGCCTGTCACGTCAATATCACCCTTTGAACAGAGCTGTTCTTTGTTGTAAACACAGGTCATTGCTGAACATTTAAGAATTGTCATAGAGTTACCCTCCTGAAAAAATCTGAGATAACTATTCAATACTACTGTAGTGCAAGAGTACTGAACAGTTACATTGAATAAGTTTCGGAGATAGGATGTGCAGTTTGAGAGAAAATATACATGAGATCGTTACTGTTCACTCCGTTCACAGTAACGTAGCCAAAATTCATTCCAGATTGC
>NZ_JAJDMJ010000028.1:0-48765 GCF_020593585.1 Blautia sp. DFI.6.71 | reverse complement strand
ATTGGCCAGGTTGTATCCGGTTATAGTTTAGAAACTAACCGGATGCAGTACTAGTCTTATCGCAGGTAGACATTTTTCCTGCTGCTGATGTATGGGCACAGTACACAACTGGTACTGCCCCATAGTTATACATCATTTTTAATTTGCAATTTCCACAGGTTACTTTTCCTTTTAGTGAGAAACCAGAATCCTGGACAAACCCCCGTTCTTTCTGTTTTCCTATAACGCTCTGTGCATCTTCAAATTCTTCATGTGTCACAATTCCCTTGTGGTGATTTTCTGTAATAAATTGCTGATGTTTTTTGGTTCTTCGCCGTTCAGTGCTTCCTACCCGGATATTGCTCGTCTTTCCTTGCACCAATGCCCCCGTATAAGTGTAATTACGCAACGTCATCCAAACCATCCTTGCATCCCACAGCCATTCTTCATCTGCTACTTTTCTGTTCCAGACAATATTTTCTTTTCTCTGCTTTCGGAACTTTCCCGGTGTCGGAATACCTCTTTCATTTAATTCATTTGCAATCATTAATGTGCTATAATCCTGCAAAGCCAGTTCAAAGACCAGCCGTATGATCTTTGCAGGTTCCGGGTCTATTTCCCACTGCTGTCCCTCTCCTTTTTTATACCCAAATGGGACACGACCATAAGTAGAAATACCTTTTTTCCACTTTGTCTGGACGCAGCTTTTAAATTTTTTTGACAAATCCCTGCTATATAAGGTATTGATAAGGTTACTGATGCTCATCTCCAGACCCATCGTATTTCCAATATAGTTATTACTGTCATACTGGGAATTGACTGCAATCACACGTACACCTAAGATGGGAAATATCTGTTCCAGATAATCTCCCACACCAATATAATCTCTTCCGATTCTGGATAAATCTTTTACAAGAATAACCTCTATCTTCCCACGTTTTGCATCTTCCACCATTGCCTGAAATGCTGGACGGTTAAAGTTCGTTCCAGTATGCCCATCATCAACATATTCTGTAACATCCCCATCCAGTTCATCCATAGATTCTACAAAATTCTGTAAAATCAATCTCTGGTTTTCAATACTATTGCTCTCATCCTTATTATTTTTACCAAGATCACCATCTGCCAGTGACAGTCTTAAATAAAATGCCAGCTTCATAAATCATCACTCCAATATTTCCGTTATCTTCTGGAATACATCTGAGCATTTCATTTGTATTTCAATCATTCCCTTTGAACTGACATAAATCTTTTCTACCAGTTCATCTATCATCTTTTGATTAAAAGAACGCTCATCCAGATATTTTTCCAAATTCTTTTCTATTTCTAAAAATTCTTCTATACTTTTTTCTACAACTCGTTTCCTTGTCTGTGCTTCACGTATTCCAGTTTCCAGTTTTTCTTTTTCTTCCGTATAATGTTCCCGTAACATCTGGTATTCCTGTTCATCCAGCAAGCCTGTTGCAAAATTTTCATATAAAGTTGCACTGGTTTCCTCTGCTTTCATCAGTTTAAATTGCATATTCTGTATTCTCACACGCAAAGATACCAGCTCACCCTTGTCATAACTTCCTTCTTTCATTTTTTCAAGAAGCACCTTCCGGTCACACATTGCCTGTATCATGTTATGAATCTGATCCATAACTATAATCTTTAACAGATCTTCATGCACTTTCTGTCTGCAATATCCCGGTTTTCCATCATATTCTTTACAATAATAAAAACCTTTTCTTATACCATGGGACTGACCAAAGTTGGTATAACGCATATAGGTCATAGTCATTCCACACTCCATGCACTTGACTTTCTGAGGAAAGCTATCTACTATATCCCTCTGTCTCGCCAGTCCACGCTCCACAGATTCTTTATATTTTTCACTTGCCCGATTCCATATTCTCTGAACTTCATCAAAATCTGGTCTGGCAATGATCGACTCATGTGTATTTTCATGGATAACCCAGTCTTTCGGGTCTGTGTGATGTTCCGGCATATTTCTGTATTTTGCTCTTTTTCTTTTTCCATAAATAGTTGTACCGATATATGCCTGATTCACAAGAATTGTTTTTACTCTGTCCCCTGTCCAACGATCTGTATCTGGTATAACCATATCAAGTTCATGGGTTGCCTTATATGCATGAGGTGTCATAATATCAAGCATTTTTAAACGTTTTACTATAGCTCCTGTTCCTCGTCCCATCTGATACCATCTGAAAATTACCCGCACTATCGGAGCTGTTTCTGGATTGACTTTTAACTGATTTTCCTTTTTATCAACGGTGTATCCATATATGCTCCTTGCTATCGTGGCATCCCCTCTTTTACTTTGCATCTCAAAAGCCAGCACTTTTTTCTTGGAAGCATCTTTCGCATACATTTCATTTATCATATTTTTTACTGGCATCACGATGCTGTTTCTATCTTCTTCCCTGCTGCTGTCAAATTCATCATTAATAGAAATGAGCCTGACATTCAAGCATGGAAAAATTGTTTCTATATAATAGCCTGTTTCTATAAAGTTTCTTCCAAAGCGGGACAAATCCTTTACGATAATACACTGAATCTTTCCTGTCCGCACATCTTCCATCATTCTGATAAATCCTGGTCTGTCAAAATCTGTTCCTGTATAACCATTATCTACATAAGTATCTACCAGATGATATTCTCCATGTTCTTCAACATATTGATGAAGCATCTCTATCTGTGTCTGTATCGTTTCTTCATTATCTTTTTCTACAGAAAGTCTGGCATAGACACCTGTCTCCAACTGCGGTCCTGTTATGATTTCCGGTGTCATCATCTCCTGCTTCTTTTCAATAATGTTATTATTTCTTCTGCTCTTTCGTGCCATCTTATGCCTCCTCAAACCATTCTTCAGGTAACATTTCTTTCCATTCCCGGTTTTTAAACTGTACCTCTATTTTTTCATATCGAAAAGATTCCACCCTGTCTATCCATCTCTTTACATCTGGTCTGGTAATCTCTTCCGGAATCACCATTTCAGAAAACATTTCTATCCATGGATTATTTTTGCTGAAACACTTTTCTATCTTTTTGATTTCTTCCAGATAAAATTCCAGTTTTTCATCGCACTCCATAAATTCCTGCACATTAATCTCTTTTTGCATCTCATATTCATCTTCTGAAATCTCTCCTGCTATCATCTGGTTGTAAAGTGGCAGGTTCTTTTCTTCTACAGAAAGCATTTTCTGAAAAACTTTTTGAGCAGATGCTTTTACTTTCTGAATCTTTTTAACCTTTTCTTCTTCCCACATCTGGCTTCCAATCATCCCTGTAATTTTTCTGGCGATCTGATTTTCATTTACGAGAATTTCATAAACAGCCTGATACACTTCCTCAAAAGAAATATTACCTCTCTCATAAGATATTTCTGCCGGCTTTGGATAACTCAGGCGAAATACTCTTATCTTCAATCTCTGATGTGGATATAATTTTAACGGTATGCCGGATTCTTTATCAAAAATTCTACCGGAAAACGGATTTAATTTCCCAAGACCCAGATTTTTTTTATTAATGCTCCTGTGAGTAAGTGATTTTTGTGCTTTCTGAAAAAGTTCCATATCCACCACCATTGGGCAGGAGAACATTTGCTTCTTTCCATCTATCGTCCGTTCCCATTCACCGATATACTGACGGTTATATAAGATTCTTTTTATCTGATCCCGTTTCCATGCAGCATGTTCATCTTTAATTTTTCTTCCCCACAACTTGTTAACATAATTTCCAGAGGATTCTATTTTTTCTTCGGTAAGGATTTTAGCTATTTCTGAGCAAGACTGTCCCTCACTTGACAAACGAAAGATTCTTCTTACTATTTCTGCAGGTTCCGGATCTATTTCAAGTTCCATCTTCCCATCCTTATATCGAAAACCATATTTATAATATTTCTTGGTTTCATTGAACTTTCTCATGTCCTCTGTTACCAATTTATCTTTATACTCTTTTGCTTTCCTGTCCAGATACACAACAGCTTCCTGTTCCGTCACATCCAAAGAACAAAAATCGTCTTCCACCACTGCAATCTGTAATCCGGCCGGAAGAAACATACTTTTAAAAAGCTCTGCCGCTACATTAGAATTTCTTCCACAGCGAAACATAGAATCTATCACTAAGCAGTCAAACTGTCTTCCCATAGCATCCTGCTTCATCTGAAGATATGCAGTTTCTTCAAATTCTTCTTTTTTCCTGTCAGAATATTTTTTTACCAGCTTCCATTTTCTCTGTTTTATATATTCCTGTATTCTCTCATTCTGCTGACTGATAATATCATTCGGAATTTCTCCCTTCTCCATACAGGAAACCATCCTCGTATAACTCGCACATCTCATAAGCTCCCAGCCTTTCTTTCCGTTTCATTCTCATGCATTGCTGCACACTCTACAAATTCTGCGATTTCATCTTCATAGTTAAAATGAATTTCTATCCTATCAGTGCCATATACAATAATTCTGTCAATCAATATTGCTATTACTTTCCGATTCAGAGATTCGATATTATGATACTTCTTAAATTCTTCTACCCATTGCTGTGTACACATTTCATTGGACAGCATTCTTTTTCTCTTTTCTTCCAGCTCATGCCTTGTGTTTTTCGCCGTCTCGATTTTTTTTGAAAATGTCTGTTTAATATCCCGGTATTCTTCCCTTGAAATGATTCCATCTGTCATGTCTTCATAAAGATTATTTTTTAGTTCTTCATATTTCTGCATTTCTTTATAAAGCGTTTTTATCTGTGTATCAAGCATCTTCACTCCAAATTGCTGCTGAGGAATGTCTTCAATCTGAGAAAGGATATTGTCCGCTCTGACAATCAAGGCAATCTGATTTCTGACTGCTTCCAGAACTATCTTCTTCAATTTAATATCACTGATATTATGCGAGCTGCATCCTTCTCCACGTTTATAAGTTGAACAATGGTAATAGAAGTAGCGTTTTCCTTTTTTCTTTACACTCCGGCGTACCATATTTTGCCCACAGTCTCCACATCGGAGCAGACCGGAAAACACATAAATGCTTTCTTCCTCTGGTGATGTTCTTGTATCTAATGCCATCAGCCTTTGTACAGTTTCAAAAACTTCTCTGGAAATGATCGGCTCATGTGTCCCTTCTACTCTAATCCAGTTCTCCGGTTCTATCATCTGACACGCTTTGACTTTGTAGTTAATCTTTCTCGTCTTTCCCTGCACCATCGTTCCGGTATAAAGTTCATTTTTCAAGATTCTGAGAACTGTTCCGGCATCCCACTTCGGATTCTTTCCTGCTCTGAAACCATTGTTATAATTGATTCCACATGAACGCTTGTATTCGGTTGGTATCAACACACCCATGTCTGACAAATCAGCCGCAATATTCTGTGCGCTGAATCCATCCAGCTTCATATTAAAAATTGTCCGCACAATCTCTGCGGCATACTCGTCTATGACCAGATGGTTTTTGTTGTCCGGATCTTTTTTATACCCATAGCAGGCATAGTTACTGATAAACTGTCCCCGCTTTCTTTTCACATCAAACTGACTTCGGATTTTAATTGAGATGTCCCTGCAATAAGCATCATTTATAAGATTCTTAAAAGGAACTATGATTTGATCTGCATCGTTCTCCGTATCAGCACTGTCGTAATGATCGTTCACTGCTATAAAACGAATACCAAGCACCGGAAATATTTTTTCCAAATACCGCCCTGTTTCAATGTAGTTTCGTCCCAGTCTGGAAAGGTCTTTTACGATGATACAGTTAATCTTATGTTCCTTTGCATCTTCAAGCATCTTCTGAAAACCCGGACGCTCAAAATTTGCACCACTATATCCATCGTCAATATACTCTTTGACCAGTGTTATATCATTATGCTGATTTGCGAAGTCACGAAGCAGACTTCTTTGATTGCGGATACTGTCACTTTCCACTTTATCTCCATCATCTCTGGAAAGTCGCAGATATACCGCAGCTAAATATGAATTTTGACTTTTAAAATACATAAAGCCATCAACCTCCTAATCTACTAGCCTTATAGCTGTAAACCAGAAAATTCATGGCTCTTTGAATACTCTTTAAATTTTGACCCACATCCATATTAACATAACTTCTGGTTCTTTGCCACATCTTTTTTTATTTTTATAATTTTTTTTCTGACATGATGCATCTGCTCAGACATTCTTCCAAAGTATCTCTGCCTGCAAAACTAATCTTTACTATCACCCCATTTGACAGATAACAATACGGATTTTTAATCTGCCGGATATAATCTTCCAGTCTTTCCCTATCTGAAAGTTCTGTATGAATCTGCACATCTTCTGCTGATACAAGGGATTCTTTCTCTACAGTATGAATATCTATCTGTGCCATTTCCTTTAATTGAGCCGCTGTTGGTAATCTTTTCTGCGTCATTTTCCAACCTCCATTTTTTTGTCTTCTACTAATTGCAAGTTTCAGAGGGTGTTTGGTCGGCACTTTTTTAACTTTTTTTATTTTTCACCGTCATTTCATAGCTTCAAACTGACTATTAGTGAGGGGATTTCTCTCTTAGAGCAAGTTTCGCAACGTAGCCCAATAACCCTTACAGGCTCATCGGTCACTTGCAACTTGATGGGGATTCCGTTTCCCCATACCCTCGGCTACTATCAAAAGCAGACGTATTGGTTCCCATGTACATGGTCACAGCAGGATGAATTTTCATCCTTTGTCATCACAGACTTCTGTGAATGTTTCTTCCTGTATTCGGAACCGTACAGCAGAAAGGAAAAGAATATGACAAGACCGAAAAAAGACGAACAGACCGTCCGCAGTAACAGCATCCATATTCGCATGAACGATACGGAGTATGAACTTTTACAGGAGCGAGCCAGTGCCGTCAACATGAGCATGGCTGAATTTATACGAAATGCTCTGGACAATCAGCAGGTAACAATCAAATATGAACTTGTTGCTGATGTTCCGGAAATAAAAAAACTGATCGGAGAATTTGGCAAGATTGGTAGCAACCTCAATCAGATTGCCCGATATTTTAACCAAGGTGGAATCATATCGGCAGAAATGCGTGGGGAAATAAAGAAATGTATACGGGATATTTATGAAATGAAATATGAAGTAATGAAGATGGCAGGTGATTTTCGTGGCAGTGATTAAACATATCGCAAGTAAAAATGCAGACTATGGAGAATCTGAACGGTATCTTATTTTTCAACACAACGAATATACCCAAAAACCTGTCTTGGATGAAAACGGACACATGATTCTCCGGGATGAGTATTATCTGGATGGACTAAACTGTGATCCATTTACTTTTGCTTCTGAATGTCAGGAACTGAACAGCTATTACCATAAAAATCAGAACTTCAACGAGATTAAATCTCATCACTACATTATCAGTTTTGACCCGAAAGATAGGGATGAATGTGGATTGACCGGTGAACGGGCACAGCAGCTTGGCTTAACTTTTGCAAAGAAAAACTTTCCCGGTCACCAGGCTTTAATCTGTACACATACAAATGGACACAACGAAAGCGGCAACATCCATATTCACATCGTAATCAACAGTATCCGGAAATATGATGTACCAGAAGAACCATTCATGGAATATGCCTGTGAATCAAAAGCTGGCTATAAGCATCATCTAAGCACAGCCTACCTTGCCCATTTAAAACAAGAAGTTATGGATATGTGCCAAAAAGAGGGATTGCATCAAGTTGATCTGCTCACTCCTGCTGAAAGAAAAATCACAGAAAAAGAATACTGGGCACAACGCCGGGGACAGGAAAAACTTGATAAGCTCAACCAGAAGATGCGTGAAGATGGGATTACCCCAAAAGAAACGAAATACCAGACAGAGAAGCAATTTCTCCGGGATGCGATTGACAATGCTGCAGGTATCGCAAAATCTCCGGAAGAATTTTCAAAAATCCTTGAAGAAAAGTATCGTATTATTTTCAAAATTAGTCGAGGACGTTACAGTTACCTTCACCCTGACCGTAAAAAATATGTTACTGGCAGAAATCTTGGAACCAGATATGAAGAAGATTTTCTCATGAAAACATTTATGGAAAATACAAAATCTCTCTCAAAAAAGAAAAAGAATGTCCAGGAACAACCTGTTTCGGATACCGCTACCAATTTACAGCAGGCACTTTCTTTCGATTCATCTCAGATTTCTGTTCCATTCATTTTCATAAAATCGGATCTCCGGCTTGTGATAGATTTACAGACCTGTATCAAAGCACAGCAGAGCGAAGCCTATGCTCAAAAAGTAAAACTGACGAATCTAAAACAGATGGCTCAGACTGTTGCCTATATACAGGAACATGGGTATGACACCAGAGCAGATTTTAATGCTGCTCTTACAAATGCAGAAAGCCAAACCAGCCTTGCCCGTAAAAAGATGAAAGATACCGAACAACAACTCAAAAATGTCAACGAACAGATTCATTTTACAGGACAGTACCTTGCCTACAAAGACCTCTATGCCCAGTACCGCAAAAGCCGCAATCGTAATAAATTTTATGAGGAGCATAAAGCGGAACTCTCTCTTTACGAAACTGCTTTGCGTGTTCTGAAAGAAAAATCCAATGGACAGAAACTTCCTTCCATGAAATCACTCTATCAGGAAAAAGACCGGCTCACAGAACTGCGTGAAGTACAACGATCCGATTTTTACAGCCATCGTGATCAGGAACGGGAACTGAAGACTGTAGATGCTAATATTGATATGATTCTTGGGAAGAAGCCTGAGCGTGGACTGGGAATTAAGAAAGAGCAGGATTTATAAAGTATATATTTTCCTTATTATTTCGCAAAGGGTAGCGTTTCATATTCAACTCTGAAACAGTCTCTTTATATATCATTACTTTTATATTTTTTGCCTATCATATAATACATTTTCTGAACCATCTGTAAGCTCTTTTCTTATGTGAAAATGCCAAAAAAAGGCTCTGCCAAGTGCAGAGCCTCATAGCATTTTCTTTTAAGAACTTTTATCCTCTAGCCAGATTGTGGTAAATGCTAAACCCTTATAAAGCTAATAAGGCACTGCCCTCTGACATAATACCTTACTTCAACGCTTGACAGACACTCAAGTTGCCTTTTGTTACTATTATATTTACCTGATACCATAAATATATCAATCAAATTTCTGATATTTTTTCATCACAATTTTTACGGTTTATCTTCAAAATTAATACAATTAGATAAGAGAATGTTTGTGTAATTCCTCCACAATTTCAGCCACATCATTTTCTGATAATAAATTAATGAGAGAAATTTTATTACCAATTCCATTAAACGATGTTCCTGTATAAAATCCTTTTTTTCGACCTGAAATCCAGAATCTATCATGAAAATCATTAGTATACCTAATTTCTATTCTACAATTAACTCTTTCTCTAATTTTATCACAGCTTTGTGTTGTACAGTTTCTATGTTCAGTCATAATAATAACAGATTCTGCTTTAGCATTATTAATTACAGAAGAAACCATATCACAATATTCGTCTCTTCCATCTTTGAGTAAATAAGGATCAACAATAATTAATTCTTTTCCTTCAGAAGAAATTTCTAAAAAAAATCGAGAAAATTTTTCTATTTTTTCTTCTCTACTTAAATTCTTCCACAACACATCCTCTTTAATATATGAAAGATTATTTAGTTCCATATATTCTTTTATCATTTGTTGAACTTCACTATTACTAATTCTTTTGCAAAACTCTATCTTAATCCCTAAATCTCGTAACGACCTATTGCCCAATTTTTCTATCGGTAATCTTTCAAATTCTGTAAAAATATATTTTAATGCGCTATCACTATTTTTTATATTTTCATCATCTACACCAAATGCGTTCATTGGAATCTCAATAATGTCATATAGCGCTGATGTCATGCCAATACCATCAATTCCAACTTCATTATGCAATTTTTCAAAAACACAATCTTCAATATCTCCCAATGTAACTTCAGCGGACTTTTCTCCTTTAGATGTAATCGTTTCATAAACATCTACATTGAATCGAAAATAAAGCATCTCTATCCCCTCCATAAAAGTATTTTTACATTTCACAGAAACTCAGTGTGTTATTTTTTTAATTCATCTTCATAATACATATTCCATTATAATCTCTCACATCTTTTTTTCAACAAAAATGGCCCTGCCACATATGTAGCAAGACCACTTCTGTCAAATACTATTTTTTCTTCCTCTCCATATCCTCCGTCATCGCTTTCTGCTGCGTCTGTTTCTTCCCCTGCTTTGCGACTTTCTTCTGGTTGAGCCGGAGCTTGGCGAGTACGGATTCTCTTGGTTTATCTTTGTCTTTTACCTTACGGACGTTGTTCATCAATCCGTCAATCATGTTGTAGTTGGCTTCTTCTGCCATCTCCGCACTGCGAAGATATTCTCCGTTATCCATGACCTTCTGCCAATTTGCCAGCTCTGGTTCTTTTTTCTTCTGTTGTGGCTGCTGTTCCTGTCCGATTGGTGTTGACGTTTGTTGCTGTGGCGGTGTTTCCTGTTCTTTTTCTTCCTGCTGTTTTATGAAATTTTGAATCTTTTCTCTTGCCTCGGCATCAAGTCCGTTATAATTATCATTCATAACAACGGCACCATCATCACTAAGAACCACATAGGCAGCTCTCGGTCCGTATTCTTCGTGTTCCATCAGAAACCATTTTCTTTCATTCATCAAAATGTAATCAATGACTTGCCATGTTCCCTTTTTTCCTTCGATAGTATATCCCTTTGTGTCAACATCCAACTTTGTATCCGAAGAATTTTTCATCTGGAAGAAATCTGAAACAATGATAAATCCATCTTTATCTACATAGTAGGCGGTCGTTTTTCCATCATCAGTAAGGACAATGACATCACTGCATCCGATGGAGTGACCTTTAAAGTTCTTCGGTCGCTGTTTCTGCAGGCGTGTTTTTATATCCGCCGGAGTTTCCCCCGGCCGGATTCTTCCAATATATACCTGCTGATAATTTTCTGCCCTGACCTCTTTTCCTTCACTTTTTAATTTGGCATAAGAACGGAAACGGACATTTCTGTACTCTGGTGCTTCTTTCACCTGATATACTGCACACTGACTTGTGTTCATGCTTCACTCTCCTCCATCAACTCTAAATCTTCTTTATACTCTTCCAAATCCATGAGGAAAACCTCGTAGCCTTCATCGCTCATACAGAACAGTTTTCTTATTGTTTCGCAGACCAGCATAATCATTTCCGAATCTCCTGCAAGAAATGGTATAACCCGGTCGATTGCTTCCATAGTATCAATTCGGTTGCCCTGATCAAGCATTGCAGTTACTATACATTCTTCCATATCAAAATTCATAGACAGATCCATCATAATTCCATATCTCCCTTCTTATGTTCATTATTTTTTTCTTGTGCTTTTTCCTGTGCCTTTACTCTCGCCTGATAGTCTTTTAAAGACTGCAGAACAGATTTTTTAATGCTTCCTGGTTCTCTTGTTACTTTCTTCTCTGCATTTTTTTCAACATCTATATTTTTTCCTGATTGTTTTTCGGATAATTCTTCCGTAATCTCTGCCTGCTTATTCTTTTTATCTACAAGATATTTTTCCATATCATTGATTGCTTTCTGTACCAATGGGCTTTCCTTATAATGCGGAATCATATCTATCAGTTCCCTGTCTACTCTATCCCAGCTCATCAGTTCGTATTCTCCAGAATAATCTTCATCCCCATCCTGCAGATCAAAGCCAATACCTTTGCCTCCATGCATTCGTTCTGCCGGAATACTTTCATAAATTTTAATCGCTTCTTCTAGCGTGAGATTATTATGGTATTCCCCCATGACCGGGAACTCCATGCACTCTGCTACATAAAAAGTAATCGTAGCTTCTGGCTGTTCCTGTTCTGGTTGTCTGGTAAAGATAGAAAGGGTTTCTGCTTTTTCCAGACGGGAAAACAGTGAACGGGCAGTTATCACATCACTGTCTATATCAGATTCTTCCGATACTTCAATCAGCCAGTCCTTTAAACACCCTGTTTTCTTATTCAGAATGTCCTCTGTGATTTTCTCCACCTGTTCTTCCCTGTTCTCAACGGTATCTTTATATTCGTAAGTGTCATATTCATAGCTGAAATTATCCAAATCCACTGCCAGCTTTTTGATTTCCTGTTGATCAAGGTAAGTATCTGCTTCCTTCATATATTCTGCCAGAGTAATTCTTTCTTCAGCGATAGGATTGATGTCCACCTTAATACCTGCCATTGCTATACCATGAGCATTTAATTCATTAAAGAAACTATCCTCCCGTATATTGCCACGATAAGAAAGCACTACATCAAGGTCAGAATCATTTCTGTAAAGTTCCTCTCTGCTTCTGGAACCATGCACCCTTGCAGCAAGCAGCTCTACTTCATTTTCCAGTCCCATTTCTTCCAGAATACCCTGTGCATGATACAAGACACCTCGTTCCACTTCTGCCCTGCTAAGACCATTTAATGCTACTTCATCTCTCCCAATCTCAGAAGTCGCACGAAGCTCACCTGCCTGCAGTAAGTCTTTGGAATGTTGGATGGTCATTGCCTCAAATTCTTTATAGTCTACTTTGACGCACTCCATATCATCCATTCTTTCACTTTTTAAGATTTCATAAGTAGCTTTCTGAATAGATATATCTGGATTATCGTAATCACTTTCATTAATTTCATGCAAATCAGAATCATAGAAAATATAAAAATAACCTTCTTCCGTTGCCTGTACAGTCAGATACCCTTTACTCTTAGTAAACTGCATGGCGATTCCCTCACAGGTATCCACTGCTCTTTCCCGGTCATAGTCCTCAAAAATACTTGGAGGACAATTCTTTAATAACTGTGCCAACTGCATCTGCCGTTCGCCTGCTTCTTCCACTTCTGCCATCAAATCCTCATAATCAACGGGAACTGCATTTTCCAGGGACATATCTTCATCTTCCAAAATATCTTCCATTGCCTGCCGCATAGAAACATCAGGATTATCATAGACACCTCCGTCAATCTCATCGTAATTCAAAGCATAAAAGGTATAATCATAGCCTTCCTCTGTTCTCTGGATTGCAAAATACCTATCGTCAATCTTATATGCCAGTTCATCTGGTTCCAGTTCCGGCATAAGTTCTTCCACAGAAATTCCTTTCTCCTGCTGATATTCTGAAATAGCTTCCAATGCTCCTGCATCATACCCATTCCAGAGATCTTCTGCAACAAGCTGACCATGTTCCGATACGATAATCCCTGCCACATCTGAACCATACTCATCATGTTCCATGAAAAAGAACCTCTCCCCTGCATACTCTCTTTCATCTACTGTATGCCAGGTTCCTGCATGTCCATCTGCTTCAAATCCTCTGGTATCTGCTGTAATGGTGACTTCCGCTTCATCTAATGCCTGTTCAATCTTCTGCATACGGATCTCTGCTCTTGCCATATCAATAAATCCATCTAACACCGCTGGGTGGCTTTCTATCACATAATCCTGATTCAGATTCTTTCCCTGATTGATATTTTCCGGGATTTCGATACGCTCTGCCCAGTCTTTGTTCTGTCTGGAAAATCTGCCATCATAAGAAAGTTCCCGAAGCGTATTTGCCATAACAAATGTCATACGCTCTTCTCCAAACTGCTCTAACACTTGCGTTGCAGCATCTTCCTCTAAATGCAGCCCGTCAAATTTTAATGCGATTGCTTCCTCGATTGCTTTCTTACAATCAATATTTAACTTTCTGGAATCCAGATAAGCATCTACATCCCGTTCTTCCATCGCCTGAGCAAGTGTTCCTTTATAGACTGGGGGATAGGCTCTGGTATGATTATTTTCTAGCATCTCCATTCTCTGCTGTACAAAGTCCGGAAGTTCCTCAAAGCCGAAAGAATCCACATAATAAGCCTTTGTTTCCGCCGTCCGGTTTATAACTATGACATCGCTTACCGATAAAGAATGTCCATGAAAATCGTTGGGGCGGTTGATATTAAATCTCTCAAAAATATCATCTAATGTGATCGTTGGTGTCCATGGAGCCGCATACACCATCCTGTAGTCTTTTCCATCAATGCTATAGCCTAATTTTTGAGCCGATTCAAAACCCATAAACTGATAAGTATGTTCTCCACCCGTATCCATCTGATAGATTGCAAAACGACCGCTTTCTCCATGAAGAAGTAAGGTTTCATCAATCTTTTCTGCACTATCCTGTTCCAGTTTTTCCTGTCTGACAATCGCTGCTTCTCTTTCTTTATGTACTTCCCATTCCGTTTCCGTAATACCAAAGATACCGTCATGCCCCAGGATTGCATTTTCTGTTTCTGCAAGGATCTGTCCTGCCTGTTCTGGATGATCTGGATTTCCATTTAAGATAAAAACTTCTGCACCTTCTCGATACAGTTCTACTGCCCTGTTTTTTTCAAGAGGATACATGTGTTCCAGTTGGATTCCTGCTTCGTGCATTTCTGTAAAACCAATCCTTCCATCTGGAAAGTTATCAATCTGTGTCTCTGTCTCATGCACAAGACTTCTCATAACTTCACTTCGGTCACCCCGATTCGCTGTCAGCATACGGTTTACCAGTCCCAAAACTTCGTCCCGGTCATCCATCTTATAAGCAAAATTTACGATAAGGTTTCTTTGGGATTCTGTAAAATTCTCATGACTGGCAGTTTCTGCAGCTTCAATCAGTCTATGGGCATACTGCATGGTACTTTCTCTTTCTTCTGGAAGCTCTTTAGTTGGAAAGTTTGCTCTTGCTGCCTGAATCACTTCATGTACTAAGTTTGTACCGGCTTCCTCATAAGATCCCCGCATATCCCAAACCAGATCATTCAGTCTTTCTATCTGGCTGGGAAAGGTTTCTGCATATTCCGTTACAAATGCTTTCTCTTCTTCTGTAAAAATTGTTCTCGGAAATTCCGCTTTTTCCACCAGCATTTCTGCCTGTTCTTTCGGTGTCAGCTCTGAAAAATAAGCAATGCCTGTATCAGCATCATACGCTACATCAAAAAAGTGAATCGGATAATTTTCTCCCACTCCATCACTTGCATACAATACTGTGATTGCTGCACCTCTGTCCTCCAAAAATTCTTCCAAAGATTTCTCATCCTCTGAGATTTCTTTCTGCTCCAGCCGACTGACATATTCCATCACATTCTCCCGCAACTGTTCTGCTGTCATGTTCTCAACCAGATCATACGCATATTCTGAACCCATGCTGCCTAAAAGATGCAGAATGACATCCTCTCTATGGAATGTTTCTCTGATTGGTCTTTCCATTTCCAACTCATGCATCTTTGTTTCAATATTTTCAATAATTCCCGCTGAAGTTTTTCGGATGGTATCCATAGACGCTTTCAGCGTTTTCATGTTCTGACTTTCACACCAGCTTGCAATATAAGTAAAGGAATATTCCGAAGTATCCAGTCCAAAATGACTACATACAATATAAGCAATGCTTTCTGCTTCTACTTCTTTGGCTGTCTTTCCTTTTATAATGCCATCTGCATCCATTACATCATTGTCATGCAGAATTGCATGGGCAACTTCATGGACACCGGTTTTCATGGACTGGAGATTACTCATTCCTGTTTTAATCGCAATATATTTTTCTGTCTGATGATAATAGCCTTTTGCCTCCCCGTCTATTTCCATAAACCGTACTGGTACCGGTGAAATATCCTGCAATGCTTCCATAAAAATATCATAAAACTGCACGCTTCCTATCAGCTCCGGTACATCCAGTTCTGCAATCGGTTCTCCTTCTGTCTGGCTGACATCAAATACTGTCGCTACCCGAAATCTCGGGATTACCATTTCTACAATCTCTGTTTCCGGCTGTCCATCTTCGCCAATGATTGGTTCCTGTGTATCTGGATCAATCTTTTCTATTTCCTGTTTTTCTTTTACTGGCGTCGGTGCAATAATCTGGATTCCTTTTTCACCCCGTTTTACATGACGGTTAAATTTCTTCTGCCATGCCTGATAACCTGCCACCAGTGTCGCATCCGGTTTCTGCATCGTAATCAGAAGAGTATTGTTGAAACTATAATTATGAAATTTTGACATCGTATCCAGATATTCTGTATAACGCTCTGATGTAAAAATTTCCTTTACTCCCTGTTCCAGACGCTCTGTGATTTCTTTTAATTTTTTATCTGTTTCTGCCATAGTTTGTCCTCCAATTTTGAATTTATCCTGCCAGAAAGTTCTCTGACGGGACATTATTTATAACTCCTGCTCGTGATTTTTCTTTGGTTTCGGTGTACCAGTCTGCTCCGGTGCAAGCTGTCTTGCCTTTTCCTGTTTCAGACGTTCCAGTATGGACGGCTTATGAACCTTGTCTGCTGTTTCCTGCAGATTCCTGTCTGCATCCCGGACTTCTTCCTTTCTCGAAGAATCCCTGTCTGGAATCTTTTCTGTACCAATATCCTCATCTGCCAGAATTGTTTCATTCCCTTTTTCATCCATGTTGAGCAACGCATTTAACTCCGATAAACGCTCCATTTTCTCATTCAATTCCGTTTCTTTTGGAAATGGTTTTTTTACTTCTTCCTGTGCTGTTGCAAGCTGCTGTTGTACTGTTTCCAACTTTTGCTCACTCTCTGCCAGTTTCTTATCAATCGAAGAAAGGGCATTATGAATACGCTGGATATTTCCCAAAGGGTCTTTTCCTATTTCAATTTTGTAAGAACATTTTCCCTTTATGGTCAATTCAAAGGAATTTGCAAACAGGTTATATGATGCAGATAAAGTAAATCCATGGTACTCTCCGACTTTTCCTCCTGTGGTGACTGCCTTTAATCCTGCACAGGCAGCTATCATAGCTTCGCCTGCTTCTTTTTTGTCTGTATAGGCAACATTCCCTATATTCATAGAAAAGCTGTCATTATCCTGCAGATCAACATTCTTTATCACACTGACATCAGACTGCATTCCGGCAATCCTCTCTTTCAATGCACTGATCTGAACTGGATAATTCTTTGCAATATCTGATTCCAGACGATAAATCTGACTGGTGTGGTTAGCCTTCAAGAGCTTTAATTTACTGACTTGAACATCCAGATCCATTTTTTCTTTTATATAAGGATTTCCTGTTGCAAGGGCTTTGATCTCTGCATAAGAAAGTGCAGTATCATCCACATCTTCACACGCCCTGACTGGTGACTTACTGGTCATAATCTGAGAAATAAACTTCTGTTTATTTTCCAAAATCTGCCACATGTACGCATCGAACGTATTCTCTGTTACATAGCGGAATATCTTAACTGTCTCATTCAGGTTTCCCTGTCGTAAAATTCGTCCCTCCTGCTGCTCCAGATCAGATGGCTTCCAGGGGCAATCCAGATGATGCAGAGCAATGAGCCTGTCTTGCACGTTGGTACCTGCACCGAGTTTTGGAGTGGAACCCATCAGGATTCTTACCTGACCTGCTCTCACTTTTGCGAATAATTCTGCTTTTTTTACTTCTGTGTTGTACTCATGGATAAATGCAATCTCTTCCTTTGGGATTCCTTTTTCTGTCAGTTTGTTTCGTACATCATCATAGACATTAAAAGTTCCATCCCCTTTTGGAGTAGATAAGTCACAAAAAATCAACTGTGTTGTTTTCTGCTCTTTTCCTTCCTCCCATACCTGAAAGGCATTTTCTACGCAGGTGTTGACTTTGCTTTTTTCCGCATCTGGAAGAAGCTCATTCAATAATCTCTGGTCAAGGGCACATTTTCTTCCGTCATTGGTAATCTTGAGCATATTGTCCTCTGTAGGATTTACCATTCCTGTCCTTACTGATTCTGCACGTTCTGAAAATGCTGCTACCATATCCTGCTGTTCTTCACTTGGTTTTAATACCTCATTAATAAACTCTGCATCTGGCACTGGAAGATTTAACATATCAGAAGTCTGAATATCTGCAGCTTCTTTAAAAATGGAAATCAACTCCGGAAGATTGAAAAAACGGGCAAATCGTGTTTTTGCACGATAGCCCGTTCCTTCCGGTGATAATTCGATTGCGGTTACTGTCTCCCCGAACGTTGCCGCCCAGGAATCAAAGTGTCCCATTCCCATACGCATCAATGTATCATACTGGAGATAACGCATGATAGTATAAAGTTCGGTCATACTATTTGACACTGGAGTTCCCGTCGCAAAAACAATTCCACGCCCGCCTGTCAGTTCATCCATATAGCGGCATTTCATAAACATATCCGAACTTTTCTGTGCGTCCGTCTGTGAAATACCTGCAACATTCCGCATTTTTGTATACAGAAAAAGGTTCTTAAAGTTGTGGCTCTCATCTATAAAAAGCCTGTCTACTCCTAACTGTTCAAAAGTTACTACATCATCCTTCCTTGTCTGGTCATTTAATCTCTGCAGTTTTGCCTGCAATGATTTTTTTGTTTTTTCCATCTGTTTTACACTGTAATTTTGTCCTGCTTCCCTGCCAGCTTCTTCAATAGAAAAGGTAATATCCTCTATCTGTTGTTCCAGCATGGCAATCTGACGTTCCCTTGAAAGAGGGATTCTCTCAAATTGTGTATGCCCGATAATCACCGCATCATAATCCCCGGTTGCTATACGGGAACAGAAACGTTTACGGTTTGCCGGTTCAAAATCTTTCTTGGTTGCTACCAGAATATTCGCTCCCGGATACAGACGTAAGAAATCACTGCCCCACTGCTCTGTCAGATGGTTTGGCACAACATAAAGATTCTTTTGCGATAGTCCAAGACGTTTTGCTTCCATACCCGCAGCGATCATTTGGAAAGTTTTCCCTGCTCCTACACAATGTGCAAGCAAAGTATTATTTCCATATAAAATATGAGCCACTGCGTTTTTCTGATGTTGCATCAACGTGATTTCCGGATTCATTCCCTCGAACTGAATATGACTGCCATCGTACTCTCTCGGACGGATACTATTGAAACGCTCATTGTATATCTGACAAAGGGCATCCCTGCGGTGCATATCCCGGAAAATCCATGACTTAAATTCTTCCCTTATAAGTTCCTGCTTCTGCTGTGCCAGCGTGGTTTCCTTCCGGTTCAGTTCCCGGTGTTCCCCTTCCGCATCCTGCACTGTATCATAGATTTTTGTATCTCGAAGATTCAATGCATCTTCTAACAGTCTGTACGCATTAGCTCTCTGTGTTCCATAAGTAGAAGTAACAAGCGGATTCTGGTAACTGTCCACACTCTTTCCCGAAACATTCCATTGGCCGGTTACTTCAGCATACTGGACTTTTATCCGGCTTCCAATATAATATCTTGGTGTATGGAATGTTTCTGCCATAAACTGTGTCACATAATCTGGAGAAATCCATGTTGCACCAAGTCTTGCTTCAATTTCTGAGGCATCCAGGTCTTTTGGCTGCACTCGTTCCAGATATTGTACATTAACAGCATATTCCGGTCGGTTCTCGGCAAATCCTCTGGCAATCTTCAATTTTTCCCGGACATTTCCAGACAAATATTCATCAGATGGCTCCCACTTTTCATTTAGCGGATTTCTAAATATCACACCTGTCAGTTCTTCCGTCAGTTCTGCTTCTGTTTTCCCGGTAAGCTGTGACATATAAGCAAGATCAACCTGTGCCTTTTCTCCAATAGACACCGCCAATGCTTCACTGGCGGTATCCACCGAAGTAACTGCCTGAGCATGACGGATTGTCCTTTTTGTAAAAATATCTGCTTTTCTTTTGAGGTTGCCCTGCTCATCCAGAAATTCCAGTGAAGTCAGAAGACAATAGCTACTGTCCTGACTAAATGCCCTTTTGTTTGCATTGCTGCTAAGCAGACCATATTTTGCAGTAAAGGAATCATAAATTTCATTCAAATCTTTTTGAAGTTCTTCAACTTCCTGATCACCGCAGTCTTCCATCTGACGCTGTAACAATTTATTTGTTGCGTCACGAATCTTCACCATGCCTTTTACTCGTTCTGTAGTTGCCATTGGAAGTTCTACTTTATTCATCACAGAATTTTCCCTGTAATAAATGTCATCATCCAAAACAGCAAAGCTAAAGTTCTTCACATCTGGATCTGCCGGAATAGAAACTACCTGTTCCTCTAACTCGCTATCTGAAAGTTCCATTTCTGTGATCGTTCCATGAATATTCTGTACAGCTTTCTTTAACTGTTCTTCAAGAGTAATGCCTTCTTTTGGCTTTACAGTAACTTCCTGCTTACCATACTGGGTACTTTCTGTGGTAAATTCACCAAGAACCATTTCCGGATGCTCTGCAAAATACGCATTTACAGAATAGCCTTCCTCTGTCGTCTTTAGGTTTACCCATTCTGGCTCCTCGATTGCCGCCCTGTCCCTTTTCTGAAAAAACAGAATATCTGATACAACATTTGTATTTGCATTTCTCTGAAAAGCATTATTGGGAAGCCTGATCGCACCCAGCAGCTCTGCCCTGTTTGTAATATATTGTCTGACTGCCGGATTCTGTTTATCCATGGTTCCACTGGAAGTCACAACTGCAACCACACCGCCTGGACGCACAAGATCAAGAGATTTTGCAATGAAATAATCATGAATCAGAAAATGATGCCTGTCGTATCTTTTGTCATTTACCTGGTACGCTCCAAACGGCACATTACCAATCACACAGTCAAAGAAACTATCCTGAAACTGTGTTGTTTCAAATCCCTGTATGGCAATCTGGTTTTTCTGATATAACTGTCTGGCGATTCTGCCAGATACCGGGTCAAGTTCCACACCATACATTTTTGCCTTACTCATGCTTTCCGGGATAAGTCCCATAAAATTTCCTACTCCACAGGATGGTTCCAGAATGGTTCCTTTTGTAAATCCCATATTTTCCAATGCTTCATACATACTATGTATCACTGTCGGAGAAGTATAAAACGCATTTAGGGTGGATGCTCTTGCTGCACTATACTCTTCTGAAGTCAGCGTATTTTTCAGTTCGCTGTACTCATTTGCCCAGCTTCCGTTGTTTTCTTCAAATGCCTGCGGGATACCGCCCCAGCCAACATAATGGGATAATACTTCCTGTTCTTCTGGTGTTGCCAAACGTTCTTCTTTCTCCAAAGTCTGTAATAAACGGATTGCTTCTATATTCGCTTTATATTTTGCTTTCGGACCGCCTGCACCAAGGTCATTATCTTCAATACGGAAGTTATGTGGCATAGTCACAATCTTTGTTTTTTCCTGTCTGATATATGGTTGAAATTCTCCCTCATAACCAAACAGCTCATTTTCTCCCGGAATATAGTTTTTTCCTGTTTCCAGACATCGGAATATATCCGCATCCGGGGCATTGCTGACAGCATAAAATTCATTATACGAATATTTGGGGAAATCTTCTGTATGGTACGTTGACAAATGCAGTTCCGTATTGGAACGTGTCTGTGCAACCAATTCTTTTCCTTCCAGTCCATCAGACAGGACACCAACTGCTTCAAAATGGTATCCCTGATATTCAAAAACACCCTGTTCCCATTGGTCAGCTATTGCACCTGCTGACTTTTCCGCCGTTTCCACAGGAGTTTCCGGTATTTCTGACTGTTCAATCTCACCAGTTTCTTCTTCCGTTTCGTCTAAAACCAATTCCACTGTTTCCTCTACATCCTGCATGTCTACAACATCCGGTTCCATATAGACTTTCGTATCCAGATAATCAAACATGGACATCTGATGACCGCTTAACTCTATGGTCGGCTGTTCCAGTTCCTTGGTTGGAAATATAGTGTACGTTCCCTCTACATACTGATGGAGTATTGACAGACTTTCTGCTTTCTCGTTGTAATTTGTCCCATAGGCTTCAAAATCCAAGGGTAGTTCTGCAAGAGCTGCATCCATCTTCTGTAACAATTCCTGTGCCATTTCTTCATCTGCCAGCATCCTTGGCACCTGTTTTCTTGCTTCCTCATGCAAAAGTTCATCCGTAAATGGACGCTCAATTTCCTGTGGCAGTCTGTTATAAAAATTAATCACCCGCATTGCCATCTGGTATCGTTCATATTCCGGCATATGAGCGTAGTCTCCGGCTTGAAGAAAATGGTCATTTTTTATGAGATAATCCACTCTTTTTGCCACTTTCTGCCAGCTCAGTTCTTCTTTTGTATGGTATGCACCCGGATTTCCTCTGGAAAGCTGTAATCCTTTTCCATTGTAATTTGCGTAGGAATTGTCCGCTCTGGAAAGGGCATGGCTCTGTCCTCCAATGCCATACTGCTCTTTCATAAAATTTGTTCTCTCCTGTTCATCCTGATGCCGCAGATAAAAAGAATATATGCGAAGCCTTCCTTCTGAAAAAGCTCCACCTCTTGCAAGAAAAGCATCAATCTCATCCTGCGTGATAAACATTTCCTGTTCTTTCCAAGCAAATCCCTCTCTTGCCTGATAGGGAATGACTTCTTCGGCAAATTTCTGAAACTGCTCAGAAACAAGGGTTGGTTTATAATAATGAAAACGCATGATGGATTTGTCTATGTCATACATTTCAGCCAGACCTTCCAGTCTTTCATTTAATTCGGAAAGCCACTCTGCATCATCCAGCTTTTCCGCCAGAGCATCTGTCTTTTCCGGATAACCATTATGAAAAATCTTCATATCATCTGCTGAAAATACCAGTTCAGACAGATCATCCGCAATATCAGTTTCCATGTAGGCAAGCACTTGTGCGTGTTCCTGCAAGGCATTTTCCCTTGCTGCATCAAGAACAGACTGTGGTGCGTATTCTCCCTGTTTTAATAACTGATGGATACGTCCACTGACATCCTCCCATGATAAAAAAGCCTTATCTAAAAGTCGATCGTTCACCGTATGTCCTACGGCAATCTGCATCCCTGTTTCATCAAACCACACAGAATACTCGTTTCCATTAATTTTAAGACCTTTGCCACCGATGCCATATTCGCGCTTCACAAATTCTGTATAATCTTCTGCTGACTGTTCACTCATAAAATTGTAGATAAGCCGTAACTGGCTTTTACTCTTATTACTTCCGGTACGGAGGATTTCATCCACAACTTCTTCCGGAATTGGGATTTCCCCGGCATACAGGGCAGACATATGCTCCTCAATCTTTCGGATCTGCTGATTTACAGTTGGTAATTCGGGCAAAGATAAAGCAGAGGCGATTTCTTCCTCTGCTTCACTCAATCCATCTTCTCCTGTATCTGTAACTAACTGTATACCAATTCCGTCAAGATGCTCTCTTCTGCTATTGCTGTCAGTGCGTTCATATGTGCTGTCCATGCCATCGGATCGGCTTCCTTGTCCGGTGCCGGTTTGTTCTTCAGCAATTTCTCCATCTGGCTCTCCATTCTCTCCTGAGCCGCTTTCTCGATCTCCATAAGATGCTTGTTCAGCTTCCCTGTCAGGAAAAGGCTCTGGTAAAGGCTGTTCTTGTGTTCCTTCAGAAACGTTCTCCTCAGCATCCCGTATTTCCCGATTGTCACTTCTTCCTCCTCTACGGTCAGGTTCGGAAATAGGTAGTCCCCCTTGCGATGATAGGTCAGTTCCATAGTCAGTTCCTCCTTCATTATCCTCAATATCATTTATTCTCTCTTCTGTGTCCTGTATTTTATTTTCACGCATTAACGTATTAAAGTTATTATAATTCCTCTCTTCAGAATTTTCAAGACCTTTCCTTATTTCTTCCAGAGAAATTTTATGTACCGTTTTTCCAATATCAATCAGTACACTCTCAGCGAGCTGGCTTGCAGCATTTCCAAGAAAAGTCAATACGGAAAGCCTGTTATAATCGGTGATGTGCATGAAATCCTCTTCTTCAAGAATCAACATAGGATCAAGTCCGCATCTTCTTGCAAGCATATAATATACACTGTCCGTTGCAAGCTGCCGGAAATCGTTCCGAATCGTCCCTTCATCCAGGTCTTCCAGATAGGTTCCTTCTGCTGCATACGATAAGCCATCCAGATAATCCTCCAGATTTTCATTGACCATCTCTTTTGCCACAGACATCAACGCATCTGCCAGATCTGCCGTATCTTTTTCTTCCAGATTATAAACATCAGAAAGATGTGCAAGCACTTCTCCCCTCTGATGTTCCTGAAGCTGCCACAGGTATGGTGATCTGCCGCCCTGTACCATATGGGTATCTTTTATATCGAACACATACCGGATTTTTGCTTTTGTCCCTGTTTCATCCAGCAGAGCAATTCCTTTTGCCCCTCGGTTTACCCATCTCATCATCTTCTCATTCCACAATTCCAGGGATGCACATGCAGTTGCCTGTGGACGCTGCGCATAAATGAGAAGCTGGTCAGTAAAGGAATAACGGTATAATCTGGCGGCAGTATCCAGATATTTCATCCAGTCTGCCGGGGAACTGGCTATGTCAGTGGCATACCATTCTGCCATACCACGAATCTCCTGTACTCTTGCCATGTCTCTTCCTCCAATCTTTAATTTTTGCTTTATCCTTTATGCTTTCTTTTCGGAAATTCCAAATGAAATTTCGGTTTTCCATTTTCCAATGTCATCAGAAGATCTGCATCAAACCTGGCATCTTTCTTTTTGGAATATAACCCTTTTATATGGGTACAAGCCTTATCCAGAAGTTCTTTTGCCATTTTCTTGTCCAGTTTCTTCTCCATACCTTCTAAAAATCGGTTATCCTTCCAAAGAGCAAAATCACACTGGCGGTTCGAGCAGTAAAAATTCCTTTTCCCCTCAAAAATATCAGAACCACAGACCGGGCATTTCCCGATTAATTCTTTCGCTGTCTGAAAACGATTTCTTTCTTCCTCTGGGATTTTTCTGCAGCCATTCAGGATTTCTTCCAGCATGGCTACAATATCATCCATGAACTGTTCTCCATTAAGCTCCCCTCGTTCCATCAGCAAAAGCCTGTTCTCCCATTCGGCTGTCAGTCCTGCAGATTTTAAATTCTCTGGCATTACACGAATGAGTTCCCTGCCTTCTGCTGTTGGAATAATCTGTTTCCCCTTTCGCTGTGCATATCCGGATGCCACCAGTTTTTCAATGGTGCTGGCTCTCGTTGCAGGTGTTCCAAGCCCTTTTTTCTCTGTCTTTTCATCAAATTCTTTATTACCTGCTGTTTCCATTGCTGCAAGAAGCGTATCTTCATTGAATGATTTCGGTGGAGAAGTATAATGGATACTTGTTTCTGCCTTGACATTGAAAATCTGCATACCTTTCTGGTATCCGTATGGGATTTCCAACTGTCTATCTGAATCCTCTTTCTCCATTTTCACACAATGACTGCGAAAGGCTTTTTCCACGTCTTTAAATCCCATCTGCACCGCTGTTTTTCCTCTCGCAGTAAACTCATTTTTCTGGCATTTCACAGTAACATCTGTCTGTTCATACAGATAATCTTCCCCGACTGCCTGAAGCACCTGCTGTCCAATCAGTATCATCAGATTTTTTTTATCCACTGGCAAATCCACGATTCCTTTTTCCACAGCCTCTTTTGTCGGAAGAATAGCGTGATGATCAGATACTTTTGCATTATTTACAACTCTTTTTATGTTATGTCCTAACTGCCCATATTCTACAAAAGGCAGCATCAACGGCATTTTACCTGCCAGTTCTTCTACTGTTCCAATCATATCTTCTGTAACAAAGCGGCTGTCTGTCCTCGGATACGTTACCAGCTTTTCTTCATATAATTCCTGTAAAAGATCAAGCGTTTTCTTTGCCGTAAATCCAAAATACCGGTTCGCTTCCCTCTGCAGGCTTGTCAGATCATATAATTTAGGCGGGGATACTTTCTTCTGTTCTCTTTTTAACTCTGTAATAATTGCCTCAGAACCGTCACATAATGCTGCCAGAAGTTCTGCGTCTGCTTTATTGGTAATGTTCTCTGATACGGCAACGAGCTTTCCATCTGTCAGTTCTACTCTGTAAAAGATTTCTTTCTGAAAATGCTCAATCCTGTCCTGCCGTTCTGTCAGCATGGCAAGAGTTGGTGTCTGTACTCTTCCAACTACCAGCTTTTTATAATACTTTGTCGTATAAGCTCTGGTAGCGTTCATTCCAATCAGCCAGTCTGCCTGTGCCCTGCATACCGCCGCCATGCAAAGGTTGCTGTAAAAGCCGGCATCTTTCATCTCATGGAAACCATTTCTTATTGCTTCATCTTCCATAGAGCTGATCCATAATCGTCTGACTGGTTTTCTACATCCGGACAGATCGTATACTCTCTGGAAGATCAATTCTCCTTCCCGTCCTGCATCACAGCCATTTACCAGATACTCTATATCTTCCCGGTTCATCAGATCCTTTAATACTGAAAACTGCTTCTTTTTATCTGCTGACACCTGTAATTTCCACTTTTCAGGAATGATCGGCAGGTCATCAAACTGCCATTTCGCATATCTTTCATCATATTCTTCCGGTCGTGCATATTCTGCCAGATGTCCAAGGCACCAGCTCACAAGGCAGTTTTCTCCCTCCATATACCCGTCCTGTTTTTTATATGCAGACAAATTTTTCGCATAACTTTGTGCTACACTCGGTTTTTCTGCAATCACTAAAAATCTCGCCATTTTTCGTCCTTTCTGAAAAGGACAGCCAGATTAGCTGTCCCTTCCCTGTATCTTATTTTTCTGTGCTAAACTTCAGAGAATCAAAATCTTAATCTTCCTGTCCATCTTCATTTTCCTGTTCTTCATTAATAAACGGTCCGTCTGTAAATTCAAGTTGTTCACTGACAAAACCATCTTCTTTTTTACGACCATATTTCAGATATACAACCACTGCACCAATACCAAGTCCCCCTGCTAATACAATGGTACAGAGTTTCCAAATGTCTGCACCGCCTGTATTTTTCTGTGTTGTTTCTTCTGTTTCTTTTTCCACAGCAGGTGTTGTTTCTGTGGTTGTTTCCGGAATCACTACCTTCTGTTCTTTCTCTGTCTTACTGTCTTCTGTTTCATCCAGGAATTCTGCAAGGTCATTTTCATCAACCAACGACATCATATAGACATTTTCTGATGTGCTGGAACGGTCAATTACCATATAAAAAGTATTTCCCTTTTTTGTCTGGATGGTAAGGAACTGCTTTGTATCATCATTTTCCTTATCATCGACCAGTTGTGCATTTCCCGGCGTAGAAAAGGCAGAGGAATCACTTTCTGCGATCACTCTGCCCGTATCCTCCGTATTTTCTTCTGTGGTTGCCTCCGATGATGTTTCTGCCACAACCTCGGTAGTTGTTTCTTCCGCAGGCGGATCAGCATTTGCATATACGGTTGCAAACGAAAATCCCGAAAGCATTGCAACTGCCATTACAATCATCATCAGTTTTTTTACTACTTTATTTTTCATGTTCTAAGCCCTCTCTTTCCAGTATCTGTACATCAGATCCTTTGTTATTTTCTTTGTTTCCGTCTATCTTTTCTCCTGCATCTTCTATTGCAATACTGCCTTCTTCATCCAGCCGAATCGTTGCCGTTCCTTTCTGAATCCCATCAAGCAGTACAAGAAGTTCCCTGCTGTCCAGCTTCAGTGAACGGAAAGATTTGATAATTTCTATGTCCTCCATCTGCTGTTTTAAATCATTCTGCTTTTTCAGATGCTTCTGCAGTTCTGCAATCTTTTCTTCTGTTTTCTGAATATCATCCAGAACTTTTTTTAACTTCATATTCATCTGCCCTGTCACCTCCTAATGCAGACGACCAAATGCCATAAAATGTTCCTGCCAGTAAGAACTTGCAATGCTTGTATACTGTACCGGCTTTCCGCAATGTATCATCATATTGTTGCCAACATAAATGCCTACATGACTCGCTCCGCTTGTGTTATAAGTTCCCTGGAAGAAAATCAGATCTCCCGGTTTTGCTTCTGATGGGGATACCTGTGAACAATGAGAACGAAGTTCATCGGCAGTACACCTTCCTATGTTCCATCCATTTCCACAATTATTGATTACCCAGCTTACAAATCCAGAACAGTCAAAACCGCTTGGAGAATAACCACCCCATACATAAGGCACTCCCAGATATTTCTCTGCTTCCCGTATCATCTTTGCGAATTGCGGGTCAGATAACGCTTCACCAGGAATCGTATAGCCAAAACCACTACTTCCTGTCGGAATGGAATTCAGGTCAAACAGGTAATCCCTGTTTCCATAATATCGGTTATACGCATCGTATCTTTCCTGTTCCTCTTCTGTCATACGGCTTCTTAACACCGTATCCAGATTATGATTGGTCATAGTAACATCCAGACGGTTCACTTCTTTTGTTGTTGTCACTTCCACTTCCTGACTTCCGTTGCTGTCAGCTATGTAAGCCTCCCATGTCTGATGTCCATGGGCAGATGCCGCCGCATGATTATCATAATAAACATCAAACTGCACACCATATCTTGCGAAAGCTCCGGTATCTTCTACCACATATTCCACGCCATTCATCACTACATGAGTGCCGATCGGAACAAAAGGATTTGTCGCATCTACGGCAATCGTGTGGTTTGCGGTAGGCATTGCTCCACTTGCGGTCGGTCCTCCACTCCACTGACCACAGCAGATGGAACAGTTGCAATATCCACTGGTAACAACCTGTCCCAATGATTCTCCAACCCGGACAGTCTTTGTTTCTGTTACGGTTTCTCTGGTAGACTGTGTATTGATTCCATATTGCTGCTGAAAGATTTCTTTTATCTCGTCTGCGACTTCTGCATAAGTAAAACCGCCATATTTCACTGTCAGATAAGAAATAAGCTGATATGGATTGTGTCCGATCTCATCAATCTGATAACGGTATTCATCATAATCCGGATGCCTGGATTCTATTTGATTGATCTGTGTGTTCAATGCTTCCTCCAGAGCTTTATACGCATTTTCTGCAGCATAAATATCTTCATCCGTACTGGAATAACTGGTTGAAATGATCGCTGAAGAACCACCCTGCAAAACTGCACTGCAACTGGAAAAACTGGCTGCTATCAGAACAAAAATCAGTCCAAAAAGAGCTACTGTAGCAAAGATTCCTTTGTTTTGTGCCGCCACCATTTTGACTGCATCTTTTGTTTTTTCTGTAAATCTTTGTGCCGATGTGATTGCCGCATCTTTGGCTTTTTTACTTTCTTTTGCCGCCCGGTACTGCTTTTGGTATCGTTTTTTCTGTAGTAATTTTTGAAGTGCTGATTTTTTCTTCTGGTCAGCTTCTCTCTTCACTGCATTTTTTGCCTGCTTTCCGTAAGCAGCATTAAACATCAGCCTGCTATTTTCTGCTTCATCCAGCATATTTTCTGTCAGACGGGCAGACTGTTTTCTGCTTTCCCTCAGTCGCTGCCGGACATAAATAGACTTTCTTGCAAGACTTTCCCCTGCAAGTTCCATCCTGTGTGCCCCTTCCACAGCAGCGTTATCATCTTCTGCTTCATGGGCTTTCCAGTGTCCCACAGTAAGAGCAGCATTTTTCACTGCCGAAGCTGATTTGCGGATTCCGGTTCCTGCTCCATGTACCATGCCATCCCCTTCATCTCCAAAAGAAAGCCGGGACTGTTTTTTCTGTTCTTTCAGTATCCGCTCCCGCTTTACCTTACCTTTGATCTCATCCTGAAATCCTTCCAGTGATTCTTCTGTAACCTGAGATGTTTCACGATAACGGATATTTTCTTTTTCCGCAGTTTTTTGTTGTCTGGAAGCCTCCTTTTCCTTCCGTTTTTCTCTTTCTGCGTAATCTCTGACCATTTTTCTCTGTCTAAGTTTTCTGCTGTCCACTGCGGTTTCCAGAGCAGCACGTTCACTTCTTGGCTGTCCCCGGATACTTTCTGTACGAAATACGGCATGTTTATCTGGCCCGGAATCTTCCGTTAAAGACATATCTTCCTTCGCATCCCCATTCCCCAGATCTTGTTCCATTTTCACTTTTTGTTCTTCATCTATACTGTATCTGGTTATATCAAAGGGTTTCTTTCTGGTCGGTATATCTTTACTTTCCGTTATTCGCTCCCGTCGATTTTTTCCGAAATCTTCTTCTTTTTTCGGATTTCTGGAAACTTCTATATCCTCATCACGACTGGTGATCCGTTTTTCTTCCTTGTTATGCAGGTTTTCTTCCCTAAGACCATCCCTGCTCATCTTATGGACGGTTTTATCTCTGGCTTTATATTCATGTTCCTGCAATTTCACCATCCCCTTTGCTGCGGTTTCCCTTTAATTCGCTTTATCCTTGTATACTTCCCATTTATGTGAGATTTCGTCTACATTAGAAAGAATCGAAGTCAAAAGCATATCCAGCATCCTTTCACTCAGTCCTTCCTTTTCTCTCAGATAAAAAAGCACCTGCTGTAAGTCAATCATTTCTGACAGGAAAAGCATATCATCCAACATTTCACCAAATACTTCTTCACCGTTGCTATCCTTTCCTGCCTCTAAAAGCTGCTTAACCTTTTCATCAGCCTGCAGTTTTTTCATCATTTCTACACAAGCCTCTTCTGTGCATCCTTCACATGGATTTGCCATACAATTATTTTCCATTCTGTAATCCTCCGTTTTCTCTGTTTTGTTCTATCTTTTTTACAACTACTCTTCATCTCTTTCCCCGATTCCAAGACGCTTCCGCTTTTCTACTTCATCTGGTTTGGAAGTCATGAGTGCATACAGCATCAGTGAATTATCAAACTTATCCTTGAATGGAATAATCGTACTTCCATAAAAAACAAGTCCCTCACCTTCTCCGCTGTTGGTAACATAGGAAAGCTGATGCGGTGAAATATTTAACTGTTTCGCAAGAATCTGTCTGTCACCCGAAGCCTGATTCAGCATCAGGATAAAGTCTGAGTTTTCAAATATATTTTCAATTTCCCTTGATGCAAGCAAGTCCTTGACATTCTGTGTAATACCTGTCGGGATACCGCCCCACTTACGGAATCGCTTCCAAATTTCCACACTGTATGCTGCTGTCTGTTCTTCTTTCAGCAGCAAATGAAACTCATCAATATAATATCGGGTACTCTTATTTGCAGAGCGATTGATTGTTACTCTATTCCAGACCTGATCCTGTACAATGAGCATCCCCAGTTTTTTCAACTGTTTTCCAAGGTCTTTAATGTCAAAGCAAACCATACGGTTATTCAGTTCCACGTTTGTTCTGTGATTAAATACTTTCAGAGAACCATTAACATAAATTTCAAGGGAAGTGGCAAGCCGCTGTGCTTCCTGCTCTTTCTGTTCTCGGAGAAGATTATATAAATCTTCCAGTATTGGCATATTCTCTGGCACTGGGTCAGAAAGATAATCCTGATAGACCAGCCGTACACATCGGTCAATGATAGTCATTTCCACTGGTTCCAGACCATTTTTACCTCCCACGATCAACTCACATAAAGACAGGATAAAATCTGACTTTAGAGATAACGGGTCATCATCATCTGCATAATCAAGGTTAATATCCATCGGATTAATATAATCATGGCTGGTTGGCGAAATCCTGATAACCTGTCCATGAAATGCCCGGACAAGTGGGTAATATTCCCCTTCTGGATCGCAGACGATAATATCATCCCTTGTCACAATAAAAGCATTAGCAATTTCACGTTTTGCAGCAAAGGATTTACCAGAACCTGGCGTACCAAGTATCAGACCGTTCGGATTCTTTAATTTCTTTCTGTCTGCCATGATCAGATTATTGGAAAGGGCATTTAATCCATAATAAATAGATTCCCCTCCCATAAATAATTCCTGTGTGGTAAACGGAACAAAAATTGCTGTGGATGTTGTAGTCAGTGCCCTTTTGATCGGAACCAGATTCATCCCAAGAGGCAGACAGCTCATCAGTCCCGGCTCCTGCTGATAGTCCAGACGTTTCAACGCACAATTATATTTCTGTGCAATTCCCGCAGTCTGAAATACCACATTTTCAAGTTCCTGCTTCGTCTGTGCAGTATTTAAAAACAATACCGTCACAAGGAACATTCTCTCATTTCTGGACTGTAAATCTTCCAGAAGCCTTTTTGCTTCCCCACCGTATGTATTTAAGTCTGATGGGATAATGTCCATATCATATCCGGAACGTACCGCTTTTTTCTGCTCCTCAATTTTCATCCTGTTAATATCTGTTACCTTACTCTTTACCAGCTTGATTGCTTTCATTTGGTCGATAGACTGTATATGGAGATTAACCATCAGATTACAGTCCATTTCCAGAAATTCCGCAAGCATCTTGTCAGTAAGCTCCGGTGCAAGAATCTGCAAATAAGAGACAGCACCTATCGTACCGCCCATCTGAAAATCCCTGCCATTTTTAAACACAAAACTGGTCGGAGCAACATAATCTTTGGTACTCAGTCCTGTACGAAGCACATCATCATAAGAAAAATGGAACGGAACCTTACTGTCCTGATTAAAGGTTTCATACATGATCTGAAGTCTTTCTTCTCCATTTAGTGGATAAGCCGAAACTCCAAGAATCTTAAAGTTATTGAGAATATCTGATTCAATCCTCTCCAGCTTCGGTTTTGCTTCCCGGATGCTGTCCGCTTCAATGCCAAATGTAATATATTTGGTACGGAGCAATCCGTTATTTCCTTTTGAAAGCTGATTCTTTAACATCTGGGCAAATTCCATACGCAGTTCATCAAATTCATCATCCTGTGGCTTGATAAGGATAACTTTTTCAAATTCCGCCATGTTACTGTGCTGATTGATAAAAGACAACTGAAAATGAATAGTGCTGTCAAAGTAATTTAAAAAATCACACCAGTTTTCAAAGATTGCGTTCTTATCCTCATTCTGTGCCAACTGATAGTTGATGTCATAAAACCGGATCGTTTTTGAATAAAACTTATCCTGCACCCGGCATATCCCATCCTTTGCCATCTCATGATATGGAATAGACTGCTGTGCTGAAATCTGTTTTTCCTTTGCTGTATCTGCTTTCACTGCTGTCTTATTTGTCCCTGTCTTTACAGGTTTCCTGTTTCCTGCCGCTTTTTGCCCGGATGTGGAAGCCGGTTTACTTTTTCTCTTTTTTGCGTCTTTTTTTGCCTGACGCATGGCTTCTTTTTCTGCTTTTTCAGCAAGTTTTGCTTCTCTTTTTTCACTTTTCTTATCTGCCCTTTCCTGCTCTTTACGCAGCTTTGCTTCATATTTCTGTGCCTGTTTTAATGCTTTCTTTTCCCTTCTGGTTATCTTCCTTTTGGGTCTGCGGACACCTCTTTGTCTTTCCAGTGCTTCATAACCAGTTACCATCGGTTCTTTGCGTAACTTTCCGCTTACTGGATTTTCTCCATCTGGCAATGGTTCTGAAACTTCCTGCCCATCTTCCATATCCAGCCAGTAATCATCCGGATATAAGCTGTCCTCCAACTGTTCTGGCAACTCTTTCTTATTTTTTCTTTTTAACACGTTCCCTGCCTCCTTTCTTTCTGACTATCCTCTGTTTTTTCTCATACATATTTTCCACCTGATACTTCCTTACAGATGGCCGGATAAACCGGACCACAATTATATTCTTCAGAACTTTTTCTAACGGAAGCCCATCCTTCTCATACATGGCAAATACAAATGCCGGAAGCATCAGAAGACACATTCCGGTTGCAGCATTACTGGAACCAATCACTCCTCTGGTTAAAAAATAAAATGGTACCCCCACTGCTGCTGCAAGTCCAAAACAGATAAGCTGTCTTTTGGTAAGATTTAAAATAATCTTGTTTTTTACTTTTGTCAGATCTTTTGGTACAGATACAAAAGCCATCATTTTCCCCCTTCCTGCTAATGAGCATTAAATACACTTTTTGCAAAATTACCTGTTTTCATCAAACTGAAACACAGAATCACTGTATATGCCATCACACCAAACAATGCGGAATGTACGTTATCTGACATCTGGATATTTGCCACAAGGACTGCATAGATTCCCACACAAACCATCATGAAAAATCCCTGAAATGCCAGTGCAAATAATCCCCGCAGATAGTTGTTTCCAATCTGTCCCCATTCCCTGTTTGACATCGTTGCAAATGGTATTGCACCGACCGAGGAATACAGATAAATCTCAATCATTCGTCCATACAAAATAACTGTGATCAATACAGATATAATCTTCATACACAGGCTTACCAGCATCGTTTCCAGTGCCAGTATGACAAGTTCACCGATTTCCATAGATTCCATAGCTGTTTCCATCGTACTGATCATCGTATCTATATTGATCGCTGTATCAGAACTGATGACCCCTGCCGCCCGGCTTACCACCGTCTGTCCGACATCAAATACCGCCATAGTAATCGTGAATGTATGGCTGACAATCCAGACCGCCACCCACATCTTGAAAAAATATTTAAAGAACATCCATGTGTCCAAATCATGCATGTTATTTTTTTCTGTCAGCATGGAAATCAATTCATAACAAAGTACAAAAGTGATAATCATACCGGCAATCGGAACAATTACCGAATCGGAAAGATTCTGTATCATGCTGAAAATGTTTCCATTCCAGCCCTGTGGTGTCTGCCCAACCTGAGCAGCAATCTCACCTGTCTTTTCATTGACATCGGTATACATTGTTGTCAGGTTGGAACTTACCATGCCTGTCAGAAGATCCCTCATCCATGTTTCAATCGCCTCAAATATACGATCCATGAGTTATCTCCTCTCTTTTTGCACTTAACCGAACAATCCAGATAACAGCGGTACCAACTGTGTTCCGATCAGTGCTACACCACCACCAGCCATAAGCTGTTTGATTCCCTGTGACTTAGCCCCAGGATTGTCGTTGCCGTATCCTTCCAGAAGATTAATAACTCCCCATACTGCAAGACCTGCTCCGATTGCTACTACAAGTGTCTGTAAAATATTGATTGCTGAATTAAAAAACGACATATGTTTTATCTCCTCTCAAGTTTTTTGCTTATAAATTCCTGCTGTATTCTGACCGGCCCTGCCCTGATGGGCGGTCGTTCATACCTGTGCATCCTCTCACCTCCCAAAAGGGCAAAGAAAAAGAGCTATGTAGTTGGATTTTCTACATGCTCCGCTTCCTTGTTTTCATTATTTTCTTGTTCCATAAGGCTGTCCCCTGAGAACACATACAGGTCAAATTCTTCTGACCTTGTAAGTTTTACTTCCATTCTGTGCCTCATGTACGCTTCCACATCAAATTCATTGCGTTTATCGTAATCAGACAGTTCCTTATAGCGTTTATGTTTTGTAATATCATACTTGTCACTGAAAAACGGACGGACACCTCTTAGCTGGAGGATACACTTATTTCCATCCATCACCGCAAGTTCATCCCTGCTCATCAGTTCTTTTCCGGTTTTCTGATAGTTCATCCCGTAAGAACGGCTCTGCCCTCTCGTATCCGATGTATTATATAAATCAATGGTTTCCTTACCAAGTGTTTCTGAAATCTCTTTTAAGGTGGAACTTTCTTTTCCACCAAGGAACAGCATTGTGTCACAATTCCCTAAAATAGTTTCTGCAGCATCTTTATAAATGGTCTTTAACTGTGACTGCGACTGGAGTATAATAGAAGCAGATATTTCTCTGCTTCGTATGGTTGCGATCAGCTTGTCGAACTTCGGAATTTGTCCGATATTTGCGAACTCGTCACAGAGGATTCTTACATGATACGGCAGTCTGCCATGGTGTACATCATCTGCCCTGTCGCATAATAAATTGAATAACTGACTGTACATCATTGCTACCACAAAGTTAAAGGTATCATCTGTATCCGAGATAATAACAAACAATGCAGACCTCTGATCTCCCATCATATCCAGCTCCATTTCATCGTAACTCATGATCTCACGAAGTTCCGCAATATCAAATGGAGCAAGTCTGGCTCCACAGCTGATCAAAATCGACTTCGCTGTTTTGCCGGCGGCTAATTTATATTTTTTATACTGACGTACCGCAAAGTGTTCCGGTTCTTCTTTCTCCAGTTCTTCAAACATCATATCTACTGCATTTTTGAATGTCTCATCATCTTCTCTTGTTTCCGATGCATTGATAAATTCAAGCAGCGTCGCAAAGTTCTGTTCTTCCTCCGGTGCTTCATACCAGATATAACCAATCAAAGCACAGTATAAAAGGCGTTCCGCTTTACTCCAGAAATCTTCACTGGACTTCTCGCCTTCCCCTTTTGTATTTACCATAATCGTATTCACCAATTTTAAAATATCCTTTTCTGACCGGATGTAATGGAAAGGGTTGTAGTGCATACTCTTTGAAAAGTTGATGGTATTCAGCACTTTTATCTTATATCCATTCCTTACTAACATCATGCCGCACTCAATAATAATCGTTCCCTTGGGATCGGTCACGACATAACTGATGTATTTTCCCATCTGCATCAGATTAGGCTTTACATAGAATCTTGTCTTACCGGAACCGGAGCCACCGATTACAATCACGTTCTTGTTCCTTGCAAATTTCGGCAGCTTTGGTCTGCTGTTCATGGTCAGCCTTTCCGTCATAGTAAGAAGAATATTGTTTTCAAATATTGGATCAATGAAGGGTGCAATGTCTTTTGCAGTTCCCCATCTTGCCGAACCATACTCTTCTCCCTGTCGGAACTTTTTGGCATTTTTCATCTTCATCATAACCAGAAGTTTTACAGCCAATGCCCCGGTAAAACCTGCCAGTAGTGGCATCTTTTCTATGCTAGGCAGAACAGAAGTAAATGCCATTTGAAAATTCAAAAGCAGCACCATCAGCCGTTCCACCGATGAATCTCCCTGACAATACTGATACAGCCATGCTTCTTTATCTACCAGATAAAAGATTATGACATAAGGAGTATTCAATGCCAGTATCCGCAGGGAATTTCTTTTCAGATACTCCCCTAAATCTAAGATTTTTTCTCTCAGCCAGTCAGCTCCCCATTGAAAGCCTTGCATAAGCAGTGGCGGGATTCTCTCCAGATACCCCTTGCATACTTTACGCATCTTCTGAAATCGGTTCATAGTGTCGGCTCCTTTTCTTTCTGCTTCGTTTTCTCCCGTTCTCGGTTCTTATCCTTCGCCTGTGTGATCGCATCCTTCAGTTTTGTCCTTACAGACGGTTTCTTTGTCTTATTGAGAGATTTACCAGTGTATTCCTTAAATGCTGCGGTCATGACATCTGCATCCCTTGCTTTGAAGAAAACAAAATATCTCGGCGGCTTTGCTGTCGTATCTTTTTTCAGACTGAAATCAATACTGTACTTTTTCGCCACCCGTTCAAAAGATTTGATATTCCCATCAGTAATTTCAATATTGGAAAGCTGTACATTCTGCCGCATCAGCTTATCCATGGTTTGTTTTCCTCGATAAGATTTATCCTTCGTCTTGTCATCCTGCTGTTTTTGTACTTTACTCTGCTGCTTCTGTTTTGCTTTCTCCTGTTCCATCTGGGCAAGAGCTTTTCTCATGGCAGCTTTAAGCAACTGGGCAGTTATCTTTCCACCCCGGATACACAGGGATACCGTTTTTTCATTTACTTCATCTTGCACCGTTGTCCTCCTCTTTCTTAATCTGTTCTTTCTTTACCAGCTCTTTCAGATAAGCCTGTACTTTCTCATAACAGTCATATCCCTGGCTGATCAGGTTCTCACTATATTCATACAGTTCCTCCACCGTTTTACCAATTTTGTTTCTTGGAACTTCACCAACTTTTTTAATGATGTACCCATGGGCACCTGTTTCATCCATACACCACAGGTAGATTGTTGCTTTTTTATTTTGCTTGGCTGTATGTACTCCACTGACTTCTACTTCAAAGCGATTTCCAAAGTTTCTGTAAATACAAAGCTCCAGGTCAATCTCCATAAGTTTATAATTTTCGCCCAGACCATCACATAATGCCTGAAGCACTTTATCCTTTTCTTTCATTTTCGTCTGCTCCTTTATATCGAATCAATCTTCATTACCATACATATCATGCTGCACCAATGCGGAATAATAATTACTAATCGTAAGCGGTGCATTATACAAAACTGTGAGAAGATACTGCCGGATATTCACCACTTTACTGGTGTTTTCTCTTAGACATTTCATCACAAACCGGATATGTTCTGCATTTAATTTTAAAAACTGACTTTTTACCACATCAAATGGTTTCCTATCTCTGCCAATCCAGATAAATTCCCGGTCTGAACTGATAACATCCACCACCAATGCAACAATCTCATCCAGCATTTCCCTGTCACATTCTTCTATCAGGTACTCGTACCCGATGTTATGACAGATAATTTTGTAATACGCTTCTCTTTCTATCTGTTTCCTGCGGCTTTCTTCACTCTCATCCGCAGAAAGAAAAGATAGATACTCAGTATCATTTATCTCAGTCTTATTCTTATCAGTATCATTACCCGGCACTTTGGACATATCTGTATCTGCCATTTTGATATATCCAGAAATGTCATTTTGACGTGTCTGGATATTCCCTTCTGATAAATCTACACAGATGCACCGTCGTACATAAATCCTGTCCGGTTTTCCCAAACCCTGCCGTATCCTTGTTATCAGTCCGATTCCCTTTCTGCTGTCAAGCTCCGCAAGCAGGCTTCCGACCTTTTTCAGCCCACAACCCATCATTTCCGCAATCTGTTCCTGGGAAAAATAGATATAAACCTTTCCATCTGCATCCAGCCATCGGTTCTTCACTGAAAGCTGCATCCGGTCGAGTAACAATCCATACAGCAGTTTTGCCTCACAGGACAACTTTCTGAACTTCGGACTGGTAAATAGAATTTTAGGAATCCGGTAAAAAGTATATTGTTCTGCTTCCTCCCCATAATGGTAAGGAAATATGCAGTCTTTATCCGGTATTCCGATGCTCCTTCACTTCTTTCAGTATTTTTGCAATACAATATCCAAGGCAGGGATGATATTTGCCATAAGGACAGCCCTTACATGGCTTCCAATGATTCTTAACCGCCATTTTCCTTTCCCTCACCCTTTGTCAGTCTGTCATAGTCTTTCTCCGATTCTGCACCTACTTTGATACAGCAGTACATGACAAATCCATATACTAAAAACACCGCAACAGATGCAGCGATCAATACTGTTTTCATTTTATCTGTTCCTCCTGTTCTTCTTTTTCTGGGAATCTGCCACTACCAGCTTTCCACAGATACATCTGTTATGAAAAAGGGCATTTATGAACTGTTTTTGCCCATAAATGCCCCTATCCTGTTTCAAAACCTTACAGTTACTTATTTTTTTCTTTTTTTACGTAAATATACCGCAGATGTTCCAAATCCGATCATTCCTAATCCTGCAAGCAGAATCCAGAACATCACAGGTGTGTCATCACCTGTTTTGGGTGCATCAGTAGATATTGTACTGGATGGAGTATCCGTTGTTTCCGGTGTCTCAGAAGGAGTTTCTGTTGGTGTCTCCGTTGGCGTTTCCGTCGGCTTAGCTTCATCCTTCATCACAACTTTCTGAATTTCCCCGGTATCTTTTACAGTGAACTTCACATCCTCTGCCACCAGATAACCGTCCGGTGCTGTTTCTTCACGAAGTGTATATTCTCCGATCGGAAGCATCTCGATATAGTGTGCTTTCTCTTCAGAAGTCCAGCTTTCTACGACCTTTCCGTCTTTGTCAAGAATGGTCAGCTTCGCTCCTGGAAGTTCCTTCCCAGAAATATCCGTTTTGGAAATCTGCACTTTCGTCACATCATCTTTCATCTCGATTTTCTGTGCTTTAGAAGAATCTTCTACTGTAAAAGTAATACTCTCCGCAGTCACATAACCATCTGCCGGTTTTGTCTCCGTCAGAGTGTACTTCTTTCCTGCAACAAGCTCTTTAATAATATGAGCCTCTTTTCCGGAAGTCCATGAATCTACCACCTTGCCATCTTCATCCGTCACTTCCAGTTTCGCCCCTTCCAGTTCCTTTCCATCAGTCAAAGAAGTTTTTGTAATCTCCACAACTGTTGGTTCATCTTCAAAGGTAAACTCATAAGACAGTGTTTCCTTATCTGCACCATCATATTCAAAAGTAAACTCCTGTACCTGATCCGTTGTTGCGAATCCCGGTGCCGGGGAAGTTTCTTTGACATAGTAAGTGTAACCAATCGGAAGATCTGCCGTAAATGTCAGTTTTCCCTCTTTGTCCGTAGCCTGCTCCTCAATAACGGTATCTGCTTTCAGAATGACATCACCATTTGCATTTACAATGTCCTCTTTATTGCAAAGAGCGAATACTGCACCTTCCAGTACCCTGTCAGAATCCTTTTCTTTTTTCAGCACCTTTACTTCCGCTTTCTGACGGTTATTCTGCCAGTCGGAAGAATAAGTTACCTCGGCAGTATCCTGATCCCGGTATGTCAGGTCAATCTCACGAGCTGTACCATCCAGTACATAGCCGTTTGCCGTTTCCTTTTCTTTGACATAATATTTGCCAAGCGGAAGATCTGTCAGTTTTGCCACTCCTGTTTCATCTGTCGTGATCGTTGCTATCAGATCATCTTTCTTGTAATAATCTTCACTCTCACCATCCGCAGCTTTAATATCTTCCAGTGCATAAACCTCAAAAGTAACTTCTTTCAGGGAACCGGAAATATATTCAAATAAATGGCTGAACCATCCACCTACGGAATCAAGTGCAGATACTTTTTCCAGAAATTCACCCTTCTTATTGATAATCAGAGTTCCAGTCGGCACATCATCTTTCATTTCCACTTTCTGGATTTCAGCAGTATCCTCTACAGTAAAGGTAATCTCCTCCGCTTTCAGATAACCATAAGGAGCCATTTCTTCACGAAGAGTATATGTTTCACCCACAGTCAGCCGCTCAATCAGATGTTCCTCACCCTTTACAGATTTCCATGTATCTATTACATTTTTATCCTTATCGAGAACTGTCAGTGTTGCTCCGGAAAGTTCAACTCCTGTTGTAATGTCAGATTTTTTCACTGTGATTTTGGTTGGCTGATTTTTAAATTCAGATGCAAGTTTTATTACTTTCACATCCTGTCCCTGATAAGCTGCAGTGACATCCAGTGTTTCATCCGAAGATACATAACCTGCCGGTGCTGCAAGTTCTCTGATATAATATTTGCCAAATGGCAGGTCTAGGTCAAAGACTGCCTTGCCATCCTCATCAGTAACTGCTTTTCCAAGAAGTGTATCTGCTTTCACAAGCACATTTTCATGTGCCAGAATATCCTCTTTCGCATACAGACCAAACTCTGCACCAGCAATAACCGCATCCGTTTCTGCATCTTTTTTTACAACAGATACTTCTACCTTCTGACGGTCATTGTCAAAGGCTGCTGTCTGCTCGATCACTGCTGTATCCTGGTCTTTATAAGAGAAAGTAACTGTCTGTGCTTCCTCATTTAACACAAAACCATCTGGTGCTGTCTTTTCGACAACTTTATAAGTTCCAAGAGGAAGATCCGCAATCTGTGCCTTTCCATCTTTATCAGTTGTAACCGTTCCTACCAGTGTTCCGGCAGCATACTCTAAGATACGGTTTCCATTGTCATCTTTCTGGAAATCCGCAGTATAAATATCTTCTGCCGCATAAACCTCAAAGACTGCACCTTCCAGATTCTCACTCTGGTAAGTAAAATCGTCTTTAAAACCATCAAGAACTTCACCTTTTTTCACAATATTCAATTCACCCTTTACCGGATGATTCTCATAGGAAACCTCGATGATCACATCCCCGGAAGTACCGTCCATCTGATATGCTGTATTGGAATCCACATCAACCTCATAGTAATTCTCATTGAGCGTATATCCATAAGGTGCATTTACTTCCTCAATGCGGTAATGCCCGATTTTCAGATTTTGTGGAAGGATCAAATATCCATCCTCATCTGTAAAATAAGACTTATGCTTCACAGTAGTCGGATAAGTCGTTACCTGCTCCACATATTTTCCAGTGTCCATGTTATAGATTTTGAACTCTGTATTTTTCTGGAGTACCGCTTTCTTTGTTTCATCATCCTTTTTGATAATTTTCAGTTTGGCTTCAAATTCATCATCTAAAAGCACACGCCATGTCTGCGGTGTGTTTGGATTATTTTCTGTAATGCTGACTGTAAAATCATCTACCGGAGTATAATTATGCGGTGTTGTTGTTTCACGCACTACATATGTTCCATATGGGATTGCAATACTGCAGGCATATCCTTTTTCATCTGTAAAGATTTCCGTTGCACCATTATCTCCGATCACTACTGGTTTTGCAGAATCAAAATCATAACTGCCATCTTCTTTCACCTTCAGAGAAGATACCAGATAAGCACTAAATCCTGCCCCTTTCAGTAAATCCGCATCGGTCTTTCCATTATTGGCTGCTTTGATGATCTGAAATGGCTGTTTCATTACCTGTTCCAGCGAAGTACACTCACGCTTCACCTCAGCAGTCATATCCCCCTCATAATCACAGGAAAGGTCATATTCATTCTCATCTGCCAGATAACCGGTTGGTGGTGTAATCTCTTTCACATAATAACTTCCAAGATACAGCCCGCTGACGGAAGCCTGTCCATTTTCATCCGTAGTAAGTGTTGCCACCTGATCTCCTGCTTTATACATCACACCGGTTGCACCATCCGGATGGACAATGTTCTCTCTGGCATACAGTCCATAAACTGCTTTTTCCAGAGTCGCATCTCCCTGCGGAACTGCTTTCTTTGTTTCTGCATCCAGCTTCTGTAAAGAGATCTTTGCTGTCACACGTTCATTTTTAAAAGTATGGTTAAATGTCACCTTTGCTTCCTTATCGTTTGTATATGAAAAAGCAAACTGGTAAACATCTTCCGTATTTCTCACATATCCTGTTGGAGCCTGTTCTTCCTTAACTTCATAGGAAAATCCAAGCGGAAGATCTGCATTGAATTTTGCCTTTCCATCTGTTCCAGTGGTTGCCTTTTCAATCAGTGTGCCTTTCTTTGCAACTACAGTACCGTCCACATTTGTAATGTCACTGGCAGCATAAATTCCAAAAATACCTCCGTTCAGAGGATTTTCTGTATCCTTATCCTGCTTTGTCACAATAACTTCTGCTTTCTGTCTGTCATTCGTAAAAGTTGTTTCAGAAAATACCACTTCTACATTCTGTCCTGCATAAGCAAGTTTTACTGTCTTTTCTTCCCCTGCATTATAAAAACCGGACGGAGCCTGTACTTCCTTTACAACATATGTACCAAGATGCAGATTTTTAAGAATCACAGCACCATTGGAATCTGTTGTCAGATTCTCCTTTACCAGATCACCTTTACTGTAAACTTTTGTACCATAAGCAGTTGTAATATCTGCTCCGGCATAAACATTATAAACAGCACCTTTCTGTCGGCGTTTTTCATATCGGAATGTTGTTCCGTTTTCTGTCACATCTGCACCTGTGAGAACTTCACCCTCTTTATATACAGTAAGCTGTCCAAGCTGTTCTTCATCCGGAACAGTTACCGTAGTCGTCTTGCTGACTTCCAGCTTCACATTGTAGGCTGTAGCATTAATACGATAACCGCTTGGTGCAGTAATCTCTTTCAGATAAACTGTATCCTGTGTCTTAACGATCTGTGCAGATGCTTCTCCATTCGCATCCGTTGCAGGCAGTTTTGTAATCAGGTTCTTACAGTCTGCATCACTGTATAAGCCAAATACAGCTCCGGACAATTTTGCATTTGCTTTGGAATCCTTTTTAATGACTTTCACACTGGCATACTGTACCCATGTCACTTTAAAGTCCACATACTTTTCATCATCGACACCTTCGCCAAACACCAATGCCAGATCCTGTGAACCAGAACCAGTACTGATCTTATAAGCAGAATAATCTTTTGTGATACTTCCCTTCATTGTAGCGGACCAGCTTCCTGCTACATCACTTACCTGAGTAAGCGGTGCAGACAGATAGAACTTTGTTCCGCCACTGATCACTACGGATTCTCCTGCCTTGCTTGTCTTTCCTGTTGTCACATTATGAAGCTTTACTCCACTTGGAAGTTTCATTGTGATACTTTGCAGTTCATCTGCCTTAAAAGTAATCTCCTTTGTTCTCTGGCTGCTGCCATCCACATAGGCAGTCACATTCGCATCTGAAAAGCTCATCTCAACATCTGGAATATTTGGCTGCGAAATACAGTAATTATACAGTTTCATAGCAAGTGTTTTTGCTTTGCTGCTTGCACCGGAAAAAGCAGAATCTCCACTGTTGGCATAAGATGCTGCCAGATGTACCAGGATAAATCTTGCTCCTGTACTCAGATTTCCATAGCCATTTTCTTCTGTAAAAAATCCATCATCACCGGATGCCTTTGTTCCGTAATAGCAGACTTTCGCAAGTTTCTTACCATCACTCAGCTTGGTAATATCATAAGTTCCACTTCCTGGACTGGATTTTTCCGGCTGAATACAGTAAGCAGTAGCAGAAACACTTCCAAACTTTACAGTGTACTGATAAGTCAGATAACTTCCGTAACCATAATCAGAATACTGATAGCAGGCTCCTCTTGTCACTGTTACTTTCTTGGTGCTTGTCGTAGATGCTACCCTTGCCATAAAAGTAACTGATTCCCCTTCATCTAAGGAATAAAGGTCAATCCCTTCCTCGTCAGCCTGTTCCATCACATCAGAAACTGTTAGTCCAGTTTCTTCGTCTGTCGTTGTTTCTGTCTGCCTGTCCGTCTCTTCATCATCTGCAGTTCCAATATCCTCCGTTCCTCCGGCATTACCTTCTCCCGTAGTATTTTCAGAAGTATTTGACATTGTTACGGCTTCCGTTTCCGCTTCCCTTACTGTCACATTTCTGCTGACACGATAAGACGGATTTCCACTGACTGGCTCTACTTTATAAACTGCTTTATAGGTATCTGCCCTGCCTGTATCAAAATCCTCACCAGCTTCATTCTTCGCTTCATAAAATTCTATCTTTACCTTAGCATCATTGATTCCCTCTATACCGGAAAAATCAACTTTAATGTCAAAATCAGAACCATATTCCACCGTATAATCACTGGCTGTCACAATCTCATCCTCTGCCAGTTTATCCTTCACCGTTTCCAGTTCCGGATACTGAGATTCAAAAGAAGAAGCCGTATTATCCGGTTCCGCTGCATAAGTTGTAATCGGCTGAAATACTGTGGTTGCAATCGTAAGAACAGACAGTACACCAGACATTACTCTTTTCCAAGATCCTTTCATTTCTCAATACCTCACTTTGTTTTATTTTTCTGTTGCTGATTTACAGGCTTTCACCTGTCTGATACAATCATAAGCATCACTCCGTTTTAAATTATTTGTGCGAACATCACTTCTGATAACAGCACAGTCATACGCCGGAGCCTGCATCATGCAAAAGTTCCGGCGCATAGTCTACTGTCATCGCCCGGCGAACCGGGCATAACAAAAATAAGGATTGAGCATTTTCCGATCAGAAGAAAACTTTTGCTGGTCGCAGAATGCGTAACTGAGCATCCGCTCCCTTCTGACCTTTTATTCAGTTATCAAGGTTCGCCGGATTGGGATTATCTTAAAGATTTTCTTTCAGATGTTTACCTCTCCACTAATTGCAAGTTTCAGAGGGTGTTTGGACGGCAAAAATTGAATTTTTTTTATTTTTTTCTCAAAATCATCTCGGTTCTCCATTTTCATCAAAACTCCTGGATATTTTCATTAATGCTTTATGCACTGCATCAGACACGCTGCTTCTGCTCATTCCATACATACTCGCAATCTGCTTATGCGTTTTCTGTTCCCAGTAAACCTTTTTCAATATCTCCTTTTGCTTTTCCGTCAATACACTCATCAGCAGTTCAACCATCTGCTCCTGACTGACCTGTTCCTCTATTTTGGTAAGTTTGTCTTCCAGCTCCCCATAATCTTCTGCAATCGCATGATAAGAAAAACACTTATGATTACGGTCACGACTTAAACTATTGCTGACAATACGGTCCTCCCCGATCATCAGCAGACTCAGATACCATTCCTTTTCATCGAAGAAACTTTCTTCCATCCGGACTGTTTTTCCGTTCATTACCGATTCATACTCATATCGACAGCTACTCACTGGAAAAACCGTTACCCTTCCTGCTGTCTGATACATCGCATACCCATTCTGATACACAGCTACGAGTGCCATTCTCTCTCCATTTCCAATCTTCTTAGAAACAACTACAGGAATCTTTCTCTCCTTCAGCAGCTTATCCGTAGGTATCTTTTCGTTCTTCTCCGGTGTCTGGATCATTTTCTTTAACTCTCTTAATGTCAGCATAATTTGCCACCTTTCCTGCCAGAATCGGTGGCAAAAAGAAAGGCAGCTAAGCTAAATAGACCCCGATTCCGCTAATTTTTTTTATTAGCGGAACCGAAGTTCCGGCCTGCTGCCTTCTCTATGGAAACCTATGGCATAAGTGTTACACCATATTTATCCAGCCTTATTTATTTCTATTTGTTACTGATACGGTATCCGTCTTTTTCTCCTTCTCTTTCTGACGAATTTCCTTCAATACATCCGAGTAATCTCCAAAAGCATCATAGGGACACATCCGGCGAAACCTCAGTTCTTCTTCCAGTGTCATCTTCTGTCCTCCTGTTCTTATCAGCCTGTCTGCTGTTGATGAAATGATTATAAAATAAACATTTTTGCTATACCTCATCAGATGTGGGGAATCTTCATGCTTTCCACCCCACATCTGTGGAACCTGTAAAAAAGCAAAAAAATACCGCTGCAAACTCTTTATAAAAAAGAATCTGCAACGGCATAAAATTTTCTATTCCATCGAGGACAAGCTGTTTATCATCGCTTTCATTGTTTCCAGTACCACTTTCTGTTTCTTATGTTCCAGCCTCCCCAGTTCAAAAATCAGAGATACGACTTCTGGATTTCTCTCCGGTTCTTCCAATTCCAGTAACAACTCATACGGGCTTATTTTCAAGGCATTCACTGTCTTTGCAAAAGTATGTACATCCATAGTGTTCTCCGCATTCTCATATCGGGATATTGCATTAGAACTTTTGCCAATGATCTGTCCAAGTTCTTCCTGAGAAAGACCACTTTCCCTACGCTTCTCACTCAGCGAATTTCCAAAGGCAATCCGTTCTTCTGATCGTATCTCTTTCAAATCGTGCAATACCCCCTTTCTGACATAATCTTCTGAGAACAAAAAAACCGGAATAAACAGCAAAGATTTTACATTCCATGCATCATAGGCTTGATTAGGCACAACTTCTGTCATCCTCTGCCTATGATGTCTGTGTAAAATACATTTACCGTTTATTCCGGCAGGACACTACACCTGTATCAAACGAAATAAACCAAAAGTATCGAACCTCTAAATGTCTGTGAAGTCAAATAATTGTTACGATTAATGCAAATGAATTTTAACACATTTAAAATCTTTTTGTCCACAAATACACAGTTTTTTCACATAAATTTCCATTTTTAAACATAAAAAAACGGCAAAACATCATGCTTCTTCTGTAAAAAGACAATGTTCCTGTCTTTTTACAGATAGCTGCATATGTTTTGCCGGGTTCCTGATGATTCTGTGCCATCTCCAACACGTTCAGCAAACTCTTGAATATCTACGCTGTATCTGAGGATTCTGCCGTCCAATCTTACAGTTCATAAATACTCTCATTCTTTGCATCCAATATTCTCTTCTGACCATCCATGCTGTCATTCAATCAGAACTCTTACAGTTCCGAATCACGCCTACCAGATGTGTCATATAACGCTCCAGACGGTCTACATCTTCCTTAGAACGCTTCTTATTCATATCAATGCCAACTACAACACCAAGGTCTGCAAATGCCGTCAGATCTCTATGGCATCTCTGACATCTCACTTCTGAATAGGTAAAAATACTTTTCTGAGTTACTTTGCCACATACCGGGCAGGTTACAACTAATACATCTTCTTCGCTCATCAATCAATCCTCCAAGTAATATCTACACATACTATCACTCAAACGGATAAGGGAAATTGAAAACCGTTGATGAGTAAATAACAGGCGATTCCGCAGCATCGAGCCATGCCACCTGTTATATCCTGTTTTCACTGGGATCTGCTCTGACAATCTCATCGCAACTTACACCTGTTGCTGTCACTCTGTCATCACTTTTGCAATGACTTAATCACATGAACAGCAACACCTTGAATACTGCAATTCTGCGTGTAAATCTCCGGGTACTTCGGATTCTCCGGATGCAAATGTACACACCTTCTTTCCGTATCAAGAAAAAATCGCTTCAGTGTTGATTCATTCTCTACCAGGGCAACAACAATATCACCGTCTGAAGCTGTATTCTGCTTCCGGATGACAACCATATCTCCACTGTTGATTCCTGCTCCAGTCATAGAATCTCCATTCGCCCGCAAGATAAAGAACTCTCCATCCCCAAATAGTGAAACCGGCAGAGAAACATATTCTTCGACATATTCCTCCTCAAGCTGCGGCATACCACAGGACACTGATCCAAGCACTGCCGCCGGTTTTGTATCCGGAGATAACTTCTCCGTCCTCTCAGTAACAATCTCCCCGTTATGGTAGCTCAACATTCCTCTTTCGTTCATCTCAACGAGGTATCTGTATACTGTACTCTTGACTATACCGAGCGCATCTGCAATTTCGCTGGTATAAGGTGAACGATGATTCAGCAATAAAAACTTCTCAGCGTAATTCAATATCTGCTGCATTAACTCTTCGCTCTTATGCCGCATCTTTTCACCTTACCTTTCTATCAGAAACGATACGTTTCTGATAGCTGTATTATACAGAACATATATACGGAAGTCAATACATTTTCCAAATTTTATCGAACATATTTTCTTTCATTCATCTTCAAACTCCATTTCATTCATTTCTGGGGTTAAATGAATTTTTAAATTCTACCTTGCAAGAGTAAATTCTATACCTGTAGAA